>JAISGB010000192.1 GCA_031263335.1 Eubacteriales Family XIII. Incertae Sedis bacterium | reverse complement strand
CTTGAAGCGGGCGCCTCGTACTCCCTCGGCGCCGACGCGGAAATCATCGCCAATGCGGATGGGACCTGCGCGATTGATCAGGCATGGATGGGTACGACGCTTTCCGTCGTGAGGACCATCAGCGGCGCCGACGGGGATGTCGCGGCGAGCGAAACGCAGAGCCTCTACATTCCGGCGCGACCCGACGCGCCCGCATCGACCGTCGTCAAGGGAGCGAACGAAACGGTCGTCGGCATGAACGACGGCAGGATCACGGGTGTGACCGGGGCGATGGAATACAGCGCCGACGGAATCAACTGGACGCCCTGCACGGGTCCGGAGATGAACCTTCCTTTGGGCAGCTATGCGGTGCGCTATCAAGCCACTGATTCAGACTTCCGCAGCGATTCGATCAGTGTGACTGTTGCGGGCGGCGCGCCGCAGACGCGCGTACTGACGATGCCGGGACTCACCTTCGGCGCGGCGACGGAAGGCTATGCCCGCCCGGCGGCCCTGAACCTCACGATAAGGAACACCGGCAACAGCACGGCGAACATCGCCAATGTCACGGTGTCGGGGACGGCTTTTGAACTCGGCGGTTTCGGCTCTGCCGTCGCCGCGGGCGGCTCGATCGCCACCCGGACGATCCGTCCGAACGCCGGCTTGGGCGCGGGGATGTATACCGCGACCGTCACCGTCGCCTACGACGACGGCGCGACGGCCACGGCAACCGTGCGCTTCACCGTGAACGCGCGGACGGAGACCGGCGGGAATACCAACACCGGCGGGAATAACGCGGGCGGAGACAACGCCGGCGTCGTCCCGGGCGGTACGACCTCCGCCACAGGGACAGGCGCAACGGGCGGCACGACCTCCGCCACGACCGCAACTTCCGCGTCCGCTACGACCGACACCATCGCGGATGCGGACGCCGCCGCGTCAGACGCGGTCCCAAGCGGCACAACCGGCGCGGAGGACGCCGCCGACACGAACCCGACAAGCGACATAGGCGAGCAGGAGACGCCGCAGGCGGCAGGCAACGCCGCCAACGCCGATGCGGAAGCCGGCGGTCCGGGTTCCGGCCTGTGGATCGCTCTGATCGCGGCGCTCGCGGTGATCGTCATCGCCGCAGTAACCACGGTCGCCGTCCGCAGGAGAAGAGCAGGGCGCGATATGAACTAAAGTATAAAGCAGGCGCGGCATGAACTAAAGTATAAAATCGAACCGGCAAAAAACACGGCGGATGAGACCGCAGTCCGTCCGCCGTGTTTTCGGGCAAGTCGGCGCAGGCCGCAAAAGACAACGAGGGAATCGAAAACAACGCGTTCGACAATTGATCGGCGCGGATTGCCGGAAGATACTTGCGAGGAAAGGATCATGGATCTTATGAAACAGTTGAAGCCCCGCCCGGGGTTTACTCTCGTCGAGGTCATCGTCGTCCTCGTCATCCTCGCCATACTCGCGGCGATCGGCATACCCGCGCTCACGGGTTACATCAACAAGGCGCGGGATCAAGAGTGGGAGATGAAGGCGCGTGACATCAATCTCGCCGTGCGCTCCGTCCTCAAGGAAGAATACGCCGCGGGCAATATAAAAACCGCCGCGGGCAGCAATCACACAAACATCAGATACTGGTCTTTGGGGGCGCTCACTGCCGATGGCTCCAATCCCGGAGTGGAGGCGTCCGCCCTTATGGGCCGGGAGTTTCAGGCAAAAAATACGCTCCCCGGTTATTGGAATCTGCAACTCTGTTCCCCAAAATCCAACAGAGACGCGCTCAAGGCCGAAGGGTTCATTCTGCAATATTATACAAAGGCGGTCCCCTACGGAAAAAGACCGGTTGTCGTTGTTACCTACAGACTGAACCGACTCAACGTGGCCAAAGGCGCAGACTATCATACGACATTTTACAGCGCGCTGCAAGCCGGTACTTACAACGCCAAAGCGGGTTATGAGGTATACCACATAATCTATAACGGTGCAAACAACTAATGGCGCCAAAAGAAACAGCCTCTTTCATCTCCGACGGAAGCGACAAAAATTTCCCCGCTCACGGCGCGCGTTTCGTACACGCGGTAGGAAACGGCCGGATCGGCGCGGAAGTTGTTGACAATCGGCGCGCGGATGTGGTATTTTACGTTAGACAAGGACAGCATCAGAAGGTGTTGCGCCCCGGCGAAACAGGACGTTCGATCCGCCTCATACCGATCGGCGAGGGAGGAACGACGCGTATTGCCGGGATTCGGTTTTGAAAACTGTATCGCACGTAAGTAGTTACATATTGAGAATCATAGACAGACAATGATAGCCACGAAGGTTATATACAGGACGCGGAAGCGCCCGACGCCGAAGTGGTTTTTTTGTTTGTTGAGATCCCGTTGCCAAACGGGATCGGGAGGATGATTCCATGAAAAAAACGTATTCGATCGTCATGCTGTCGATATGCTTGGCTCTCGTTGCGGCGATGGCCGGATGTTCCGGGAGGACCGGCGGGGAGACATCCGGGGACAACGCGGACGCGAAGGACGGGATCGCCGTCTATGTGGGGACGACGATCTTCTCCGAAAGCCTCGACCCGGTCAAGGGCGCCATGTCCTACGGCTATTCCTTTACGAACAATGCCCTGCTGAAGGTGGATCCGCAATCCGAATACGTCGGCGATCTGGCGACCGATTGGTCCGTCACCGACGACGCGCTCGTTTACACATTTAAGTTGAGAGACGGCGTGCGGTTCAGCGACGGATCGGACTTTACCGCCGAGGATGTCGCGTTTACGTACAATACCGTCAAGGAGAATCAGGCGAACAATGAAAACGTCGATCTGACGCGGCTCCAATCGGCAGAGGCGCTCGACGATTACACCGTCGAGTTCACGCTGTCGGAGCCGTATTCGCCCTTCTTGGATACGGCCGCCATGCTCGGCATCGTTCCGAGCGACGGCTATGACAGCGAAGCCTTCGACCGCTTCCCCATCGGCACGGGCGCGTGGAAGGTGGCGCAGTACGATGCGGATCAACAGATCATCGTGGAAGCCAATGAGGATTACTATGAGGGCGCGCCCGCCATCCCCCGCGTCGCCATCGTGTATTTGGACGGTGAGGCGGCATTGCCCGCGGCGCGATCGGGGGATCTCGACATCTCGATGGTGACGCCGAACTTCGCGTCCGACCGGATCGACGGCATGAGGCTCGAGGCGTTCGAGACGATGGACGTCCGCAACATCAGCCTACCGGTTCGCGCGGAGACGACGATGCAAAACGCGGACGGGGACGAGGTGATCGTCGGCAACGATGTCACGAGCGACGTCAACGTCCGAAAGGCCCTCGCGATCGGCATCGATCGCGCGACGATCATCGAGAACGCGTTCAACGGCATCGGAAAACCCGCGTTCGGATTTACGGACAATCTGCTGTGGGCCGACACGGAGATCGACGCCGACGCCAAACGGGACGAGGCGAAGGGGATACTCGAGGCCGCCGGTTGGATCGACGCGGACGGGGACGGCGTACGCGAGAAGGACGGCCGCGCCTGCGCGTTTACCGTCTACGCGGCGAGTTCGGACAATGATCGCTATCTGCTCGCTGCCGCGCTCTCGGAGGACGCCAAGGAACTCGGCGTCGACATCGAGGTGAAAACCGCCTCTTGGGACGAGTTCGGGAAATTGCAGTATTCGTCCGGCATCGTCTGGGGTTGGGGACAATACAGCCCGACCGTATTGGATTCGCTGTTCAATTCCGGGGAATTCATGAAAGGGCCGTTTTCGAATGTGGTCGGCTACGACAACGCCGACGCGGACGCCCGCATCGAGGCGGCCTATGGCGCCGGCGATCAAGCGGACGCCATCGAAAATTGGAAAGAGGCGCAGCGGATCGCAAACGCGGACTATCCTTATCTGTACCTCGTGAATATCGAACATTGCTATTTTGTGAGCGACGCGCTCGATATTTCCGCAGAAACGCAGATACCGCATCCGCACGGACACGGCTCACCCATCATCTGCAATATGAAGGATTGGACGCTGAAATAACGAAAGGAAGGGATCATGCGCGGAACAAGGCTTGCCGCCTCACCCGGCGGCGTCATGCGTAAAATCATATTGCCCGCAGGGATCGCGGCGCGTATGTTCCTGTTGCTGATCGCCGTCAGCATCCTGTCGTTCATCCTGATTACGGAATCCCCGATAGATCCGCTTACCTCCTATGTGGGCGCCGAATCCACCCTGTCCGAGGCGGCGAAGGATGAGATCGCCGCGCATTGGGGCTTGAACGATCCGGCGCCCGAACGCTATTTGAAATGGGCGGGCAATCTGTTGCGCGGAGATTTCGGCGTATCCATCACCTACAAACGCCCCGTGATCGACATCATCCGGGAACGCTTTTCCTATTCCGTCGTCCTCATGATGATCGCGTGGGCGCTGTCCGGCGTCCTCGGCTTTGCGATGGGGATTTGCGCGGGCTTACGCCGGGGCGGGGTCTTTGACAAGGCGGTCAAGACCTTCTGCTTGGTTCTGCAGTCCGCGCCCACGTTTTGGTTGGGGTTGTTGGCGCTCAGCTTTTTCTCCGTGACGCTCGGATGGTTTCCCATCGGCATGGCCGCGCCCATCGGCAAGCCGGCGGTCGACGTCACCTTCGCGGACAGAGCCTATCACCTGATCCTGCCCGTGCTGACGCTGACGGTCGCGAGCATCGGCAAGATCACGCTCTACACGCGGCAGAAGCTCATCGAGATGATGGACGGCAATTTCATCCTGTTCGCGCGGGCGCGCGGAGAGACGACCGGACAGTTGACGCGCCGTCATCTCATTCGGAACATCGCCCTGCCCGCGGTAACGGTGCAGTTCGCGTCGTTCAGCGAGCTGTTCGGCGGCATGGCGTTGGCCGAGACCGTGTTCTCCTATCCGGGGATAGGTACGGCCACTACGGCGGCTGCCTTGAACGGAGACGTCCCCTTGTTGCTCGGCATCGCGCTGTTCAGCGCCTTATTCGTCTTTGCGGGCAATCTGATCGCGAACATCCTGTACGGCGTCCTCGATCCCGGCTTGAAAGCGGGTGGCGATTATGTATGATGAAGACCTCGCGATCGCGAAGAACGGGCGGATATCCGCCATGAGTACGAGGACGGGATTGCTCGTGCTGATCCTCGTGGCTTCGGCCTATCTGCTCTTCATCTTCTTCCGAGGCGTCTTTATGGATCCGGAGCTGTATGCCTCGCGGTTTGCCGATAAATTTCTGGCGCCAAGCCTCGCGCATCCCTTCGGCACGGACTTTACGGGACGCGACATGCTCTTTCGCAGCATCAAGGGGCTGTCCGCAAGCCTCGTGATCGGACTGATTGCCTCGGTCATCAGCTCCGTGATCGGGCTTGTGTTCGGTATCGCGTCCGCCGTCGTCGGGGGGAAGTTCGATAAATTCATCCTGTGGTGCATCGACTGTTGCATGGGGCTTCCGCATCTCGTGCTCCTGATCCTGATCTCCTTCATGCTCGGGCGGGGCGCGTTCGGCGTCACGATCGGCGTGGCGTTGACGCATTGGCCCGAGCTCACGCGGGTCGTGCGCGCGGAGACGTTGCAGTTGCGCGCCGCCCCGTACGTCTTGGCGTCCCGCCGGATGGGCATGTCGACATTCCGGATCGCGAGGACCCATATCGTCCCCCATGTATTGCCCGTCTATTTGGTCGGATTGGTCCTGTTGTTTCCGCACGCCATCATGCACGAGGCGTCCATCACCTTCCTCGGCTTCGGTCTGCCGCCGGAGTCTCCCGCCATCGGCGTGATCCTCGCGGAGTCCATGAAGTACATCGCGACAGGGAAGTGGTGGCTCGCGCTCTTCCCCGGGCTGATGTTGCTCGCGACGGTCCTGCTGTTCGATCTGATCGGGGAGAATCTGAAGCGACTGCTCAACCCCACCGCCGGAAACGAATGATTACGTACATGAGTATCAAATAGATCGTTGCCATGGATGAAGAAAGAATCGTAAGGATGCGAGCGGGTAGGCCGGATCGAGGGAAGCAGAGATAAATGCGAAAGGAAAACCGATGAGCGAAGAACGCGCAAGCGCGAGGCAGGGGGAACCGGATCGGACGATTCTGTCCGTCCGCAATCTTGGGATCTCGTTCGGGATGTATCAAAAAGGATTGAAACGGACCTTTCTGCCCGTGATCCGTTCCCTGTGTCTCGATGTGCGCGCCGGAGAGATATTGGCCGTCATCGGTTCCAGCGGATCGGGCAAGAGCCTGCTCGCGCACGCAATCCTCGGTATCCTGCCCGGCAACGCGGCGGTGAGCGGGGAGATACGTTACCGGGGTGAAACGCTGACAAAACGCCGCAGGGAACGATACCGTGGGACGGAGATTATGCTGATCCCCCAGTCGCCGGATTATTTGGATCCGCTTATGCGCGTGGGGAAACAGGTCGTCGGCACGCATGGCGACAAGGCGAAGCTGCGGGAGGCGTTCGCGCGCTACGGCCTCGCCCCGGAGACGGAGCGGATGTATCCGTTCAAGCTCTCCGGCGGCATGGCGCGGCGTGTGCTGATCTCCACGGCGCTCGTCGGCGACCCCAAGCTCATCATCGCGGACGAACCGACGCCCGGCCTGAGCGCGGAGCTTGCGAAGGGAACCTTTGCGCATTTTCGTGAAATGGCGGACAACGGCGTCGCCGTCCTGCTCATCACGCATGACGTCGATCTCGCGCTCGGGTTTTCCGATCGGATCGCGGCGTTGTACGCGGGAACGACGATGGAGATAGCTCCGACGAGCGATTTCCGCGCGGGCAAGAACGCCCTGCGCCATCCCTACAGCAAGGCTTTTATCGACGCCCTGCCGCAGAACGGCTTTCGGCCGATCGCGGGCGCGCAACCCTACGCCGGCGATCTGCCGGAGGGTTGCCTCTTTGCGGGACGCTGCCCCGAACGGACGGATGAATGCGCCGGCGCGGCGCCGATACGGCGTCTGAGGGGAGGGGAGGTGCGCTGTATCCATGCAACTTGAGGCGAAAAACATCGGTTTTCGGTATGAGGGGAAGGGCGCTCGGATCTTGAAAGGCGTAAATCTTTCCGTGGAATCCGGCGAACGGCTCGCCTTGGTCGGGCCGTCCGGTTGCGGGAAAAGCACCTTGGCCCGATTGCTCTCCGGCTACCTGACGCCGGACCGGGGCGAGGCGCTTTGGAACGGGAAACCCCTGCCCCGCAAGGGGTACTGCCCCGTGCAGATGATATGGCAACATCCCGAGTCGGCCGTCAACCCGCGCCTAAAAATGGAACGAATCCTGTGCGAATCATGGACGCCCGACCGGGAGCTCTTGGCCGGGATGGGCATCGAGGCCGGTTGGATGACGCGTTGGCCCGGGGAGCTGTCCGGCGGCGAACTGCAACGGTTCTGCATCGCGCGCGTCCTCGGTCCGGATACAAAATTTCTGATCTGC
>JAISGB010000161.1 GCA_031263335.1 Eubacteriales Family XIII. Incertae Sedis bacterium | reverse complement strand
GAACCCCGGTTCGCCCAAGACGCTGAAACTCGTTTTTTCGATGAAGGAGAACCCGCTCGCTCCGTCGTCCGTCGCGGCCGCGACGATCTCGGGTATCGTGAGACCCAAGCCCGTTGTGTACTGTTGCGTGAAGATCACGGGCAGATCGAGTATGCGGCAACCCCGGATCAACAGCCCGCAAGCGTCGATCAACGCCTTTTGACCCGCCATGGCGGGCATGATCCGCTCCTGCATGTCCACGACGATCAAGACCGCCTCCCGCGCGTCAAGCCGTGTGGTCTCCGTGAAAAATCGTCCTATCATCGGTTCGTCTCCTTTCCGCTCATCGCGGCCCTCGCGCGGGTTGGATTTGCCTTCCTTTTGTTAGCGTATGCTTCCGTATCTCCCGCGCAACATCCCGTCGGTATACGCTGCTCGCGTCTCCTGTACGGCAACCTCAGTCGGCGAATCCGCCGCGCTTCAGCTTGTCGATCAGGTTGTAGCTTGTCAGATCGAAGTGCAGGGGCGTGATCGTGGCGTAGCCCGCTTGTGCGGCGCCCACATCGGTCTCATCGATGTCCAAGCCCTCATAGAACACGGGCCGGCCCGAATACCGGTATCCGACCGTTCCGTCCGCTTCCATGATCTTCTCGTACCACTCGTCGTATTCCCGCAGGCCGAGTCCCGTTATCTTGACGCCCTTGATCTCATCCTTGGGCAGATCGGGTACATTGATGTTCAGGACGATGCGCTCGTCTATCGCGGAGAAATCCGGCTTCGCGGCCTTGACGGCCAACGCCCGCGCGGTATCGTACTGCCGGGGCTTCCTCGCGTCGATGGACACCGCAACGGACGGCAGTCCGCACAGCGACCCTTCCAACGCCGCCGACACCGTTCCCGAATACAGCGTGTCCGTACCCATGTTGGAACCGTGGTTGACGCCGGAAAAGACCTTGTCGATGACGATCCCCGCGTCGCCGTAGATACGCAACCCCATCTTCACGCAGTCGGCGGGCGTCCCTTCCAATCGGATCGCTTTTTTTGCCCCGGGGAAGTCCACCTCCTCCGCGACGACCCTGCGCTCGATGGTGATGGCGTGGCCGCTGCCGCTGCGCTGGACGTGCGGGGCGCAGACGTAGATATCCGCGACCTCGCGGAGCGCATCCGCGAGATTCCGTATGCCTTCGGCCTCGATGCCGTCGTCGTTGGTCACCAATATGTTCAATTTAACACGATTCCCCGCCGGCGGGCGTGTCCGAACCGGGCAGGACGCCGCTGAGGGTCAGGGCGTTGCGCTCCTTGTACGCTCGCTTCTTGTTGTACATCTGTTGGTCGGCCGCCTTGAATACATCGTTGTAATCCTCGTCGGGGGAACGGACGACCGCCCAACCCCAGGAGATGCTGGGCGTTCCGAAATCCGCGTCGAAGATGGTCTCTGTCTTTTCGAAGACGCGTTGCGTAAAGCGCTCGGCCGTCTCCTCCGAGGCGCCCGGCGCCAAGAGGACCACTTCGTCCCCGCCGATCCGCGCGACGAACGCGTTGTTCGGCGCCATCTCCTTGATGATCTCCGATATGCAACACAGCAACCTGTCCCCGCACAGATGGCCGAAGGTGTCGTTGACGGTTTTCAGGTTGTTCACGTCGCCGAGTATGATGAGGAGGGGGAGCTTTCCGTTGCTCATCATCTTCTGCGCGATGGTGATGTAGGTGTTCCTGTTGTAGAGTCCCGTCATCTGGTCGATGGCGGCGATGGATTCCATATAGCGCAGGACGGAGTAGATGTTGGTCACTTCGGCGATCTCCACCAAGTTGCCGAACTGCTTCGCGCCTTCGCTGATCGGTTTGGTCGTGATGAGCAGATGGTATTCCCGCTCGTCGACGGTGACGGTGATGATGTTCTCGTCGTGGGGGGAGACCACACCGTTGCCCGCTTCAAGCAGATTCCTTCGATAATCCTCGAAGGCTTGCAGATATTTCGGATAGACGAGGGAAAAGACGGCGTCGTCGTCGGTCTTGTTCCATTCGAGGATGCGCCCCTTCTTGCTCAATATGAGCACCAATGTGCTGAGGTTTGTGAATACGAAGTCCCGCGAGGTGGCGATGACATTGGCCGCGTTTGCCCGGAAGAATCCCGCGAAGCATCGGCTCATGACGAAGATGAGCGCGAGCAGATACAGTAGGAACGCGGATCGCGTGTTCACCAAGAAGGCGAAGATCATGACGACGCTCATGGTCGATCGCGCGGAGATCATCAATAGGGTCGAACCCCGCATGTGGCGGGGCATCTGATAGAATACGTTGAAACAGAGCAGGAGGCTTTTCACCACCATGACGATCCAGTACAGGAGGAAGGCGACGCCCATATAGTCCAACGGGCGCAGGACCAAGAAGTCCCACACGTTCGGATCGGCGCCCCCTGTGAGGATTTGACGTGCGGCCATGACCGTCAGGATCACGGGAACCGCGAAATATAGGCCGAGCCTCAGCTTCGTGATCTTCTTGTAGCTCACCTGTGTGTGGGTGTGTAGGCAGAATACGGCGGGCAGGGACAGAAAGGCGAGGTAGGCGCAGACCTCAAGCGCGGGCATATACCCATACAGGCCGTATATGGACGTCAGTAAGGCGGCGCCGCCGATGACGCACGCTAAGGCGCAATACAGGATGAATACGCCGTTTTCCATCTTGCGTTTCCGTTTGCCGTAGACGCCGCGACAGATGTAGTAGGCGGCGCACAACAGGGTGAGTAACGGAATCAACAGATAGATGACCTCATATCGTTCGAGCAATTTGTTGATTTCGGAAGAAAGCAATGCGATCATCCGATCCAAGGAAATGTTGTCAAAATCAGGTATGTGCATGAAATACTCCTATGGCGGCGCCCGACGACCGCTTTTACAATATTAAAACATTTATTCGTCGGTGAGTCAATATCGCCGGGAGTTCTCCACGACTTTTACCCTCCATTCTTCGGACAAGTAATACGGGTCGATCCGGTACTCCGGTTCCGCCGTCTCTTTCCGCAGGAACGGCTCGATGGCGCGATCCATCGCGACCCATCCCCTCCAACCCAGATGGATGGTGTCCTGCATGAAATAATCGACGCCGCCTTGGCGGGACAGATCCAATACATTGAGAAAACCCTGCTTGTTCAGTTGGGTTTTGATCTTTTGTACGAACCGAACGTACATCTCCTTGGATAATCCCGTATACTCCGCCCAACGTCGATTGACGGGCGGAATGACGAAGAGCACATTCATGCGGTTGCGCGCGATCTCGCCCAACGCCAGCTGCAGATCGCCGTATTCGGGAGACTTTTCATAGGACAGCTTCGCCTGCCCGCCCTTGAAGGAACGCAGTTTGGGCTTGATCCGCCAATTGTAGAAACTGTTTTTGATGCGGAACACATTGTTGTAGGCGTCCTTTCGTCCGGCCAAGAACGCCTCCCGATCCAAAAGCTTCGGATCGTATCTTTCGGGCAGTTCCTTCATGCCCGCGCGGATCGTTCCCAGATGGCTTTCCGCGAAGAACCAACCGTAGAAATTGTCCTCCGCTTGCAGGAGCCGCAGGCGCCGTTCGCAACGCTTCCGCTGTTCGGGATCGAGCTTCTCTCCGCGCGCGATCCGCTCGAAGACGCCGCGCAGGAAGTCATTCTCTTGGATGAGCTTGAAATCCAACATGCGGCGGGCGAAATAGGACTGCGTGTCCGCGTCCGATTCGTTGTCGCAGAGCCAG
>JAISGB010000147.1 GCA_031263335.1 Eubacteriales Family XIII. Incertae Sedis bacterium | reverse complement strand
TATGGACGGACCGGCGGTATCCTTGAACGGATCGCCGACCGTATCGCCGACCACCGCGGCCTTGTGGGCGTTGCTGCCCTTCCCGCCGTGATGCCCTTCCTCGATATGCTTCTTCGCGTTGTCCCATGCGCCGCCCGCGTTCGCCATCATGATCGCGAGCAGGACGCCCGTCGCGAGTGAACCGGCCAACATGCCGCCCAAGGCCTGCGCGCCCAAGACGACGCCGACGGCCAAAGGCGCGATGATGGCAAGCAGACCCGGGGCGACCATCTCCTTCAGCGCCGCCCGCGTGGATATATCGACGCAACGCTCATAATCGGGCAACGATGTGCCGGCCATGATGCCGGAGTCCTCGCGGAACTGTCTGCGCACCTCCTCGATCATGCGGTTGGCCGCCCTTCCCACGCTGTTCATCGTCAGAGCCGAAAACAGGAAGGGCAACATGGCGCCGATGAAGAGGCCGATGATGACCAAGGGATTCAACAGGCTGATGATTTCAAGCCCTACGACCTGTGAGTAGGAGGCAAACAGCGCCAACGCGGTGAGGGCGGCGGATCCGATGGCAAAGCCCTTGCCGATGGCGGCCGTAGTGTTGCCCACGGAATCCAACTTGTCCGTGATAACGCGCACGTCCTTGGGCAACTCCGTCATCTCCGCGATGCCGCCCGCGTTGTCGGAGACGGGTCCGTAGGCGTCGACGGCCACGACCATGCCCGTGGTGGACAACATGCCCACGGCGGCCAACGCGATGCCGTAGAGGCCCGCGAAAGCGTTGGCGACAAAGATGCCGGCCGCGATGCAGATGATCGGCCAGACGGTGGAAAGCATACCGACGCCGATGCCGCCGATGATGGTCGTCGCCTCGCCCGTCTTGCATTGTTCCGCGATGAATTTGACGGATTTATAGCCGGAGGATGTGTATATCTCCGTGATCTTGCCGATGGCCGTGCCAACGATCAGCCCCGCGATGATGGCGGCGGCGCAGTTGTAATTGTTGAAGAACATCTTGCTCATCACGAGCGCCGCGACGATGATGATCGCCGTGCTGACGTAGGTCCCGATGTTCAGGGACGTCGCGGGATTGGAACCCTCCTTCCCGCGCACGAAGAACACGCCGATGATGGAGGCGATGATGCCGAGCGCGGAGAGGAAGAGCGGAAACAGGCTGCCTTCGAACGGATCGAGCGCAAAGGCCGAGCCGATCTGCGGCGTGATCGTCGGGATGATGACCGCCAACGTGACGGCGGAGATAATGGAACCGACATAGGATTCAAACAGATCCGAACCCATGCCGGCCACATCGCCCACATTGTCGCCCACATTGTCCGCGATGACGGCGGGATTCCGCGGATCGTCCTCCGGGATACCCGCCTCGACCTTGCCCACGAGATCGGCGCCCACATCGGCGGCCTTCGTATAGATGCCGCCGCCGACCCGTCCGAACAGCGCCATGGAAGACGCGCCGAAACCGAAACCCGTGACGACCGAGGCGCTGTCCACGCCCAAAACAATAAAGATAAGGCCCAAGCCCAAGAGTCCCAGGCCGACGACGCACAGGCCCATGACGGCGCCGCTGCGGAACGCGACCTTCAGCGCGCTCGGAAGCCCCGATGTGTTGGCGGCATTGGCCGTCCGCACATTGCCCCAGGTGGCGACCTTCATGCCGAAGAAACCCGCAAGCACGGAAAACACCGCCCCAAACACATAGAGCGCGGCCGTCACGGGATCGATCGCCACCGCCAAGATGATCGCGATCACGACGATGACGACGATCATGTATCGGTATTCTCTCTTGAGAAAGGCCATCGCGCCGTTGCGGATAAAGCCCGCAACCTCTTTCATTCTGTCATTGCCCTCCGCGTTGCCCTTGATCCAGATGGCAAGCGCGAACGCGACAATCAATGCGATGATCGCCGCTATGGGCACAAGATACGTCAATATAACCATTGGTATAGCCATTTGTTATTTCCTCTCCTTCCGATATAACTGCTGCAGTTTCGGCTTGAATGTGATCGGTTTCGATTCGTTTTGAAACGTTCTGTCAGAATCCGATGATCGCCTTGAAATCCTTCGGCGACAAACTGGCGCCGCCGACCAAGGCGCCGTCGATATCCTCCTTGGAGAGCAGCTCCGTCGCGTTGGACGGTTTCACACTGCCTCCGTATTGTACGCGGATCCGATCCGCCGCGTCGGCGCCGCAGAACTCGCCCACGGTCTTTCTGATGAACGCGCACATCTCCTCGGCCTGCTCCGGCGTCGCCGTCCTGCCCGTGCCGATGGCCCAGACAGGTTCATAGGCGACGACCAAGCGCGCCGCATCGTCCGGGGAAACCCCGGCGAAGCCGCCCTCGATCTGACGTTTCACCACATCGAAGGCACGACCCCCGTCTCGTTCAGCCAAGACTTCCCCCACGCACACGATGGGGATGATCCCATGCCGCAAAGCCGCTTTCAGTTTTAGGTTCACGGTCCCGTCGGTCTCGGCGAAGTATTGCCGCCGCTCCGAATGGCCGACGACGCAGTAGTCCACGCCGATCTCCGCGAGCATGGCGGGCGATATCTCGCCCGTGAAGGCGCCCGCTTCTTCGAAATGCATGTTCTGGGCGCCCAATTTGACGTTCGATCCCGAGAGCGCCCGTTTCAGCGGCGCAAGCTGAGGAAAGGGCGCGCAGATGACGATCTCGCGCCCGCCGTCCTCAAAGCCGGAGACAAATTCATAGGCGAAGCCGATGGCTTCGGCGATGGTCTTGTACATCTTCCAATTGCCCGCGATGATATTCGTTCTCGACATATGACAACCTCCGTTTCGCCGGCCTTTCGCGATGACGCGAAGCGCCGGCCTACCCGCGTCCCGCCCTATTCCGCTTCTCTGTCCTCCAAGACGGCGATGCCCGGCAGGACCTTTCCCTCGATGAATTCCAAGGAGGCGCCGCCGCCCGTGGAAATATGCGACATCCGATCCGCCAATCCGAACTGCTCGACGGCGGAAGCGCTGTCGCCGCCGCCGACGATGGATACGCCCCGCGTCTCCGCCATCGCTTCCGCGACGACCTCGGTCCCGCGCGCAAAGTTCGGCATCTCGAATACGCCCATCGGCCCGTTCCAAAGGACGGTCGCCGCGCCCCGAATCCGTTCGGCGAAGAGCGCCGCCGTCTTCGGCCCGATATCCAGACCCATCCAATCCGCCGGTATGGCGTCGCTGTCGTAACAAGCCGACTCCGTATCGTTATCGAACGTCCGTCCCGCCTTCACGTCGATGGGCTGGAGCAATTCGAAGCCCTTTTCTTTCGCCCGCTCCATGAGCGACGCGGCCAATCCGATCCCCGTCTCGTCCTGGATGGTCGCGCCGATCTCATAGCCCCGCGCCTTCAGGAACGTATAGGCCATGCCGCCGCCGATGAGCAGGGCGTCCGCCTTATCCAAGAGACGCTCGATCACCTTGATCTTGTCGGCGACCTTCGCACCGCCCAAGACCGCGACAAAGGGCCGCGCCGGATTTTGCAAGGTTTCCCCCAAGAACTTCACCTCTTTCTCGATGAGGAAGCCCGATACGGCGGGCAGATAGGCCGCGATGCCCGCCGTGGAAGCGTGCGCCCTGTGCGCCGATCCGAACGCGTCGTTCACGAACAGATCCGCGAGGGATGCCAGATCCTTGGAAAACACGGGGTCGTTCGCGGTCTCCTCTTTTCTGAACCGCGTGTTTTCCAAGAGCATGGCCTCCCCGCTTTTCAGCGAAGCCGCCTCGGCCCGCACCGCGTCGTCGATGACGGCCGGCGCGCTTCGGAACCAAACCGGACGGCCCAAACGCGCCGCGAGCGCGTCCGCCACCGGTTTCAGACTGTACTTGGGATCCGCCCCGTCCTTGGGGCGTCCAAGATGGGAAAGCAGGATGACGGCCGCGCCGTGATCCAACAGATAGACGATCGTGGGCAAAGCGCCCACGATCCGCGTCTCATCCGTAATCCGTCCCTCGCCGTCCAAAGGGACATTGAAATCGCAACGAACAATAACCTTTTTACCGTCAACATCGACATCCCGTACAGTCTTCTTCATACAGCCCTCTCACGCCGGTTGCGATTTGGCCGGCCCGCGTCTACAATCCCCGCTTGATGACATATTCGATGAGATCGACCGCTCGGTTCGAATAGCCCCACTCATTGTCATACCAAGAGACGACCTTCACCATGCGGTCGCCCACGAACATGGTGGACAGACCGTCGACGATGGACGAACGCGCGTCCCCCTTGAAATCGACGGATACGAGCGGTTCCGCGCAGAAGCCGAGGATGTGCGGTATCTCATCCACTGCGGCCTTTTGAAGCGCCGCGTTCACGGATTCCGCGTCCGACGCTTTCTCCAATTCGAACACGACGTCCACGACGGACACGGCGGGGGTCGGAACCCGCATCGCCATTCCGTTCAGCTTGCCTTTGAGTTGCGGCAAGACCAAGGCCACCGCCTTGGCCGCGCCCGTGGTGGTGGGAATGATGGACAGCGCGGCGGCCCTTGCCCTGCGCAGATCCTTATGCGGCAGATCCAATATCTTCTGATCGTTCGTGTAGGAATGGACCGTGGTCATCAGCCCCTTCACGATGCCCCATTCCCGATCGATGATCTTCGCCACGGGCGCGAGGCAATTGGTCGTACAGGACGCGTTGGAGATGACATGGTGCGTGGCGGGATCATACTTCTCCTCGTTGACGCCCATCACGATCGTGATGTCCTCATCGGTGGCGGGCGCCGAAATGATGACCTTCTTCGCGCCGGCGGAGATGTGCTTTTCCGCGTCGGCCTTCTTCGTAAACAGGCCCGTGGACTCCAGTACGACCTCGACGCCCAACTTGTCCCACGGCAACTCCGCCGGGTTGCGAACGGCCGTGATCTTGATCTCCCGCCCGTTCGCGACGATCGCGTCGTCCTTTGTCTCGACCGTGCCGTCAAAAGCGCCGAAACAACTGTCGTACTTGAGCAGATGCGCCAAAGTCTTTGGGTCGGTCACATCATTGATGGCCACAATATCAAAATCGACGTTGTTCTCCAACGCCGCTTTAAATGCGTTCCGTCCAATTCTTCCAAACCCATTGATCCCTACCTTCACACTCATTTCCAAACTCCTTGTCCGTACGCGTATTGCCGCGTACTGTAACGAAGAAATAACTGACATTCCTACAAGATGCGACTATTCAACGGTCACGCTATTTTCGCGTATTCCGGGTTCCGGCAAAACTATCGCGACCGTTGAATAGTTTTGATTAAAAAGCAAATTATTGCGACGGCGCGACAACATCAATACCTCCTCCGCTTGGAGGAGGCCGGAATACCCATCTCATCCCTGTATTTCGCGATTGTCCGTCTGGATATGTCAATCCCTTTCGCTCTCAATTGCTCGGCGATCGTTTGGTCGGAAAGAGGTGAGGACGCGTCCTCGACCGTAACGATCTCCCTGATCAACGCCTTGATACTGCCCGACGCCATGCCCTCGACGCTGCCGTCGGAAACACCGCTCGTAAAGAAATACTTTATCTCAAAAAGCCCTCTCGGCGTCTGCATATATTTCCCGCTGATGGAACGGCTTACGGTGGACTCATGGATCCCCACGTCGTCGGCAATCTTCTTGAGCGTAAGGGGTTTGAGGTATTTCTCCCCCTGCTCAAAGAACAAAACCTGATGATCCACCACCGCTTTGACTACATTGTATATTGTTTGGCTTCTTTGTTCAATACTTTTTATCAACCAGAGCGCGGAATTCAATCGGCCCGTTAGGAATTGCGAGATGCCCGAATCCTTCTCCGCCGAGGATAGCACCTTCCGATAATATGGGCTGACCAACAGTTTG
>JAISGB010000123.1 GCA_031263335.1 Eubacteriales Family XIII. Incertae Sedis bacterium | reverse complement strand
CCTTTACGCCGATCGCGTCCCATATCTCAAACGGGCCTTTCTCCCAGTTGTAGCCCCAAACCATCGCTTTGTCGATCATGCGATAGTCGTCGGTGATCTCCGGGATCTTCGATGCGCTGTAGATCAGCATCCGTTTGACGAGTTCCCACCAGAATCGATGTTCGGTTCCGTCTCCGCCCACTGCCGCCGCGTATTTGTTTTCGCTCTTCAAGGCTGAGGTAACCGCTTCGGGTGTGTGCGGCCGGAATTCGACATATGCTTCGGCATTCGGATCCCAGTACGACGTCTTGCCCTGTGCGCGCGTGTAAAATCCGCGTCCGGACTTGTTGCCCATCGCGTTGTTCGACAGGAGTTGCGATATAAACCCGGGCAACGCGAAATGCTCCTTCTCGGAAGGTATGCAGGTCGTGATGTTCTCTGCGACATCCGCCAATATATCTATGCCGACCATGTCGGTGGTTCGAAAGACCGCGCTCTTCGGGCGTCCCATCACAGGACCCGTCAGCTGGTCCGCGGTCGGAATATCATATCCATATTTTTCCATCAACTGCATGGCGACGACCGACGAATACACGCCGATGCGGTTTGCGATGAAGTTCGGCGTATTCTTTGCGATTACCACGCCTTTGCCCAAGATGTCCCGTCCCATGATTTCCATCCGGCGCAACACCTCCGGCAATGTTTCGTCCGTCGGAATGATCTCGAACAGCCTCATCAGCTGCGGGGGATTGAAGAAATGCGTTCCGATAAAATGCGACCGAAACGCATCCGACTCATCCTCCGCGATCCTGCGCACCGATATCCCCGACGTGTTGGTGGAAACGATGCAATCCTTCTTCCTGTGCTTCGCGATCTCCCGCATGAGCGCCTTCTTGACCTCAAGCCGCTCCACCACGACTTCGATGATCCAGTCGCAGTCCGCGAGCATGCGCATATCATCCGCAGTGTTTCCAATGCTGATTTGTTCGGCGTGTTCCTTTATGAACAGTTGGCCGGATTTTGGGTTTCTCATGCGGTCAAATCCCGCTTGGACCTGCCTGTTGCGAAATGCGGGCGTGTCCTCGGACAGCCCTTTTTTGATGTCTTCCTCGCTCAACGCGGACGGGATCGCGTCGAGCAGCACCACGCGCATCCCCGCGCCCGCCAACAGGCCGGCGATCCCGCACCCCATGTTCCCGGCGCCGATTACCGCCGCTTTATTTATCGGAATAGTCATGAATATACCTCTTTTTTATACAATATGTTCTCCTGCGCCGGGCAGTTCGCCCGAAACCGTTTGCCGCCCGCCGCGTATGGAATGATAGGCGGGACCGGCGCCGCGCGCCCTTCGGCGCGCGGCGGCAATCCCTGTTTCGACGGGTGGATTCTTTATTAAATCATGATGTGTTCTTTCCTTGCGCGCGCGGCAAGATCGCTTCTGAAATCCGGATGCGCAATGCTGATGAGCAGCTTGGCGCGCTCATTGACGGACTTGCCCCAAAGATTTACGCAACCATGCTCCGTCGCGACATACTGAATGTCCGCGCGCGGCGTGGTTACTGCGGCGCCGGGCAACAGTTCCGCTGTGATGCGGGACCGGAGATTGCCTTCCGCGTCCTTGAACGTCGACGGAAGCATCAATATGGATTTTCCGTTTTTGGCGAACCTCGCGTTTCGGACGAAATCAAGCTGTCCGCCCGTTGAGCTGATCTGGTCGAACCCGAGGGACTCGGAACATGCTTGACCGGTCAAATCAACCTGCAACGTGTTGTTCATCGCGACGAAATTGTCATTGGCGGCAATCATGTGGGGCTTGAGCATCGCGGACAGGCGACCGAGGTGGATCATGGGATTGCGGTCGCAGAAATCGTACATCTCTTGACTGCCGAGCATAAGCCCCGATGTGATCTTGTTTTTGTGGATCTGTTTTTTGTTGCCGTTGATGACGCCTTTGCGCGCGAGATAGATCATGGACTCCGTGATCATCTCCGTATGGACGCCCAGATCCTTCTTGGACTCCAATCGGTAGGCGACGGCGTTCGCCGTGCCGCCGACGCCGATCTGGATACAGGCGCCGTCGGGGATGAGGTCGATGATGTTGTCCGCGATCTTGTTGTCCGTCTCGGTTGCGGGCGCTTGGGCCAGATATCCCGGCGACTCATTCAGTTCGATGAGCATGTCCGCCCAAGAGATATGGACGAAATTGTCCTCGCCGTAAACATAGGGAACCCGGTCGTTGATCTGCAGGATGATCCTCGGATTGGTCTGCAGAAGATCGTAGGCGATGGCCGGGTTTACGAGGCCGAGATTGCACCAACCCGCATCATCCGGCGGGGACACGCTGAAAACGACGACATTGCACGGAAATCCCGTCAGGAAGTACTCGTCGAGCTGTGAAAAATGCACGGGCGCGTATGTGCCGACGCCCATGATGCGCGCAGCTCTTTCCTGCGGACCCGAGTAATAGCTTTCCAACATGACGTGATCCTTCATGCCCTCGTTGTAATCGATGGGGCGTAGGCTCAGCGTCGCGTTGAACAGAACATCCTTTAGCTCATCCTTGCGCGCGATAACGGCGTTGGTAAAATCGACCGCAATGGCGGCGGAACCTCCGATGCAAAACCGGTCGCCGTTTTGAATGGAAGCGGCCGCCGCTTCCATCGTCACGACTTTGTCGGCGTACTCTTTTTTCCAATCCAACATTCTAATGCCCTCCTCGAAATGCCGAACCTACTCATAAACCTTTTCATCCAACGCGTCGATGTTGTTCGCGTCGTCTTCCCAGTCGCGCTCGCCTTGACGGTTCTTGATCTTCAGCTTCTGCTCCTTGTACCACTCGGAAGCGATGATCAGCGACATGACCTCGCTCGTGCCGGTCCAGATGGACGCCAAACCGAGTTCGCGCACATAGCGCTCCACGGGATAGATCTTCGTATAGCCGATGCCGCCCATGACCTGCATGGAGAGTTGCGCCACCTTTTGGCAGGCTTCCGTCGTGAACTTCTTCGTCTGGCTGATCTGGCGGCGGACGAAATCGAGCGGTTGCGCCTGATCGCAGAGCCTGGCCGTGAGGTTGCAGGACGCCCTCGCCACATCGAGCAACATGGCCGCCTCCGCGATCTGGAAACTCACGCCCTGATATCGGCTGATCACCTTGCCGAACTGTTTGCGCTGCATCGTGTAGCGCGTCGCGACATCCAACGCGGCCGAGGCCGTTCCGATGGTCATCATGGCTGTGCCGAGACGTTCGGGGACCATCATGGTGTTGAATACGTCATAGGCTTGGTGTACTTCGCCGATCACGTTTTCCTTCGGCACCTTTACGTCGCGGAAGGTCACCCGCGCCGCGCCGCCGCCGTTGCATCCCATCAGGTCGTAGATGTAAGCGGTCTCGACGCCGCCGAAGTCGCGCTCGACCATAAACGCGGTAATGCACTCGTGCGGAGGCGCCTGCGGGTCGAGGTTCGTCCGCGCGTATACGAAGAAATAATCCGCGCCTTCGCCGCCGACGATGAAGCGCTTGTCGCCGTTGAGCAGGAAATACTCGCCCTTGTCCTCGGCCGTGGCCGCGGCGCCGAAGAAGTCGGAGCCGCCGCGCGGCTCGGTAAGGCATTCCGCGGAAAACTTTTCGCCCTTGAGCACGGGTTTGATGTAGCGATCCTGAAGATATTGGGTCCCGTGCGCCTCAAGCGCATACGGCACAAGGCCGGCTCCCACGCCATAGGTGCAGCTGCAGATGTATCCGAGTCCGCCGATCTCCTCGAGAATTGCCTGATAGTCGACCCAACTCAATCCGCGTCCGCCGTTTTCGGGCTTGCACATGGGTCCGAGCAGGTTCCGCCGCGCGGCTTCTTGCAAGAATTCCTTCGGCCATTGAATGACATTGTTATCCATATCTATCAGATATTTCTTGTCGATGCCCGCCGCAAACTCCCTCGCTTCGTATTTCGCCTTTTTCCCCGCTTCCGATAATGCAAAATCAAACATGTCTTCCTCCTTTAAACTAAACCGATTGTGACCAATTATTCCACGGTCGCGCGTTTTCTTGGCGCGTCGGCCGCTTCATACTTCGTTTTTATTCTCCGGGTACCGACGACGGCAAGCACGATGCACAACACCATCAGTCCCAGATACGCGATGAACGCGGGTTGATAGGTCCCGGACAGATCGTAGACCAAATTGAGCAACGGCGGGCCGGCGGCAATGCCGACGGTGCGCACGCCGATCACAAGCCCGAGGATCCCGGCGTAATCCTTGAGTCCGAAGATCTCGCGGATGACGATCGGGACCATGACCGAGATCAGCACGACCGAGAAGCCGATGATCGCGCCGATGACATACATGCGGGGCAACGTGATCCCGGGCGTGATCAGCAGAACCAATCCGATCGTAAAAATAATCAAGCCGATCGGCAGAACCTTCCTTACGCTGAACTTATCGCTGAGCGCGCCGAGCGGAATCTGCGAAATCATGTTCGCGAGGAACAGGAACTGGATGACGCGGGCGACCTCCTGCGGGCTGTATCCGAGCGTCGAGCTGTAGAGCGCCGTGGTCTGTTGTACCGAGTAGATGATCGCGCCCAGAAGAAAATACAGCAGGAATATACACCAAAGATTCTTCGTCTTCCGCGCTTCCGCCGTCGTGACGCCGGGCAATTCGCCGGTCGAGGCGGACGAAGTCCGCGCGACCGCTTCCTTCGCGGTCCACAGGGGTTTCAGTCCCATGTTTTCAGGTTTGATCCGCACAAGAACGATGAGTAC
>JAISGB010000074.1 GCA_031263335.1 Eubacteriales Family XIII. Incertae Sedis bacterium | reverse complement strand
GCGCTCGCGGCGGTGTCGCTCGCGACGGTCCTCGCCACGCAGGAATGGGGCGGCGTCGCGGTGCTCTTCGACGGCTGGTCCGCCCCCGGGGCGATCCTCCTCGCCGCCGAATGCGTGCTCGTACACGTCGGCCTGAAGCGGAAGGTCCGCCCCGAGGCGCTGTAGGGCCGGGGCGGTCCCTGCCGATTCTCAACCTATCATGAAAAAAATCGAAAAAAAGGCTTGACAAGATGGTTGTATATATATGATATTATTATGTAAAGACGCTTATGGATACGGCGTCGACAAAAACGGGGAGGTTGCTCGCGTCGCGGAGGAGGAGAGTCATGAGAAGTTTCACAGTATTGGACATACAGTATGCCCACAGGTTCTATGGGTTCAGAGGCGAAGCCCAGTATTTGCACGGTCATACGGGGATACTGACAATCGAGGTTGAAGATTCGGTTAACGCCGGCGTCAATATGGTGTTTCCATGCAATGAGATCAAGAAAACCGCATGGGAAGTTTTACAAAACTTTGACCACGCCTTGGTTTTAAGGGAGGATGATCCGTTGTTGCCCGCGATTCTTGGCGTTTATGAATCACAAGGCATTAAGGACGGAGCGCCAACCAATAAACAAAAGGGTCCGGCTTTCAAGACAGAACTCGCGACCGCCTATCCGGAATGCCGTTTGGTTGTCACAAAGGAAACAATGACCGTTGAGGGTATGATCAAGATCGTCTACGACTTGTTGAAAGACAAGCTAAACATCGCGAAAATCACCTTCACGAGCGGTGTGAACGGCGCCACCCAAGAATATGGGAAAGAGCAACAAAAAGAAAGAAACCGTTGCCCGTTATGCGGCATCCTGTTAAATGAAAATGGTGTGTGCCCAAAGTGCGGATACAGAAAATAATCTGAGTTTCCGCACATCCGCGCCCGCAACGGAAACAAGCAACCACTTCGGTTAAGCGCGAAGCCTATCCGCAGTGGTTGCTTTTCGTTTTTTATACAAGCCGGATTGACCGGGACGCCGGCAAACAGAACATATTTTGGGAATTTACAGACTATTTCACCATTTCTCGGGTTGCTCAATTTTGATTGAAATTTGGATTCGGACGCTATATAATGGGAACAGCGCATCACACAGCGTTGCGGAAGCGCCGTTGCGGTATCGCGGAGATGAGGTCTGAAGGCATCGTCGCGGTTCGCGGCGGAATTTTCTTTGCGCGCTCCGCAAGAAGGCGAAACGTAGGAGGAGAAAATTGAGCATAATTGTATTTCTTATCGTGTTCCCGCTCATAGCGGCTCTGATCCTTCTGTTCGTCAAGTCCGATAAACTCCGAGGGCCGTTGGTCATTATCTCATCCATATTGATCGGCGCGGGTTCCATTGCCCTCGTGGTCCAAAATTTCGGGGGAGAGCCGACGGCTCTTTTTTCCGGAGGCGGGCTTGCGAGCGAGGTGACAGGCTACGTGATGATGGGGGTCGAGGCGGCGCTTGCCCTCCTGATCATCTGTCTGGGAATCAAGCACAAAAAATATCTCGCGTCGATATTGGCCGTCATTCAATGCCCCTTGCTGATTTGGTTTGAACTGACGACGGGCCATGATATCAAGATCGAGGAAAACCTGTACATCGACAATTTCGCGATGATCATGACGCTCATTATCGGTATTATCGGTACGCTGATTTGCGTATACGCCCTTGGATATATGAAGGATTTCAGACATCACCACGCGGACGGGAAGGACAGACGTCCGCTGTTTTTTTTCTTGATGTTCCTGTTCCTGTCGGCCATGTTCGGCATCGTGCTCTCCAACAACTTGATCTGGATGTATTTCTTCTGGGAGATCACGACCCTCTGTTCCTTTTTCCTCATCGGGTATACGCGGACGCCGGAGGCGATCAAGAATTCCTTCCGCGCGCTCATCATGAATCTGCTCGGCGGGTTCGCTTTCGTGATCGCCCTGATCGTGATGGGCAATTATCTCGAGTCGCTTGAATTGAATACGCTGATCTCGACCGGCCTGTACGCGAAAAGCGCGGGGCAATCGGATGCGGGCGTCGTGATCAACGTCGTGGTCACGCTTCTGGCGTTTGCCGGCATCACGAAGGCCGCGCAGATGCCATTCAACAGTTGGTTGCTCGGCGCCATGGTGGCGCCCACCCCGACCTCGGCCCTGTTGCATTCCTCGACGATGGTCAAGGCGGGCGTGTTTCTCATCGTGAAGCTCTCCCCGATCCTCGGCGTGAACAACATCTTGGACATCGGCCCCGGTTTCATGGTCACCATGGTCGGGGGCATCACCTTCCTCTTGGCGTCCTTCTCCGCCGTGTCGCAGAGCAACGCGAAACGGGTCCTTGCCTATTCGACCATCGCGAACCTCGGGCTGATCGTCGCCTGCGCGGGCATCGGCACCGCCGAAGGGACTTGGGCGGCCACGATGCTCATCATCTTCCACGCGGTGACGAAGTCCCTGCTTTTCCTGAGCGTGGGTACTGCGGAACACAACATCGGCAGTCGGGACATCGAGGATATGGACGGCCTGTTCGGCCGGATGCCGAGGTTGGCCGTATTTATGATCATCGGCATATCGGCCATGTTCTTGGCGCCCTTCGGGATGTTGATCTCCAAGTGGGCGGCGTTGCAGTCCTTCGTGGACAGCAGCAACGTGTGGGTCATCCTCATGGTCTGTTTCGGCTCCGCCGTCACGCTGTTCTATTGGGCGAAATGGTTGGGCAAGTTGGCCGCGATCGTGGCGAACCGGAAAAACATACAGGACAAGGTCCACAGGGAGGAATGGTCCGTGTTGGGCGGCCACGTCGCCCTCGTGATCATCATCTCACTGACCTTCCCGCTGATCTCGGACAAGGTCGTGTTGCCGTTTCTGGATTCCGCTTTCCAAGGCTTGCCCGATGCGACCGGGTTGGCGCTCGCGGGCGACAATATGGTGATCATGGTCGTCATGGTCGCGCTCATCTTGGTATTGCCGTTGTTGTTCTACGGCAGAACGAACAAGCGCGTCGTCCCGATCTACATGGCGGGCGCGAACGAGGGGGACAACCTCACCTTCAAAGGCTCGATGGAAAAAGACGTTCCCGTTTCCCTGCGCAACTGGTATATGGAAGGCATCTTCAAGGAGAGGCTGATGAACCGGATC
>JAISGB010000038.1 GCA_031263335.1 Eubacteriales Family XIII. Incertae Sedis bacterium | reverse complement strand
ATCCCCGATCTGGTTGGTGTTTCTCACGGCCTTCGGCACGGACATCTTCGCGTATTTTGCAGGGAGTTTCTTGGGCCGGCATAAGCTCTGTCCGTCGATCAGCCCAAAAAAGACAGTGGAAGGGGCGATCGGCGGCGTCGTCGGCAGCGTGCTCCTGTGCGGCGTCTTCGGATATTTCGCGTTGCGTGGATTCTTCATCCATTGCGTCGTCATCGGCGCGTTGGGGGGCGTCCTATCCCAGGTGGGGGATCTCGTCGCGTCCGTCATCAAGCGCGGCGCAGGCGTCAAGGATTACGGGCGGCTGATCCCGGGCCACGGCGGTCTCTTGGATCGGATCGACAGCGTCTTGTTCACCGCCCCGTTGGTTTTTTATTATGTGTATATCGCGAATTTCATCGGTTCCGGGCCGATGTGATCCGTCGAATCGCAATCGAGTGTTCGGAAGGAGACATGATTCGTGAAACGCGTCGCAGTATTCGGTTCCACCGGCTCCGTCGGTACACAGGCGTTGTCCATCATCGCGTCGAACCCGCGCAGACTCAAGGCGGTCTTGTTGGCGTGCAGGAGCCGCATCGATGCGTTGCGTCGACAGATCGAACAGTTCCGCCCGTCGTCCGTCGCGGTGGAGCGTCCCGACGATGCGGTCACGTTGCGCCGCGAATATCCGGGGCTGAACGTCTATTGCGGCAAGGATGGTTTGAACGAGGCCGCCCAAGCGGAGCAATACGACGTCATGCTCAACGCGATCGTCGGCGTCGCGGGTTTGGAACCGACGCTCGCGGCCATCGCCGCGGGAGGGCGCGGTCGTACGATCGCCTTGGCCAACAAAGAGACCCTCGTGACGGGCGGACGGTTTGTCATGTCGGCGGCCGCAGACGCCGGCGCGGCGATCGTTCCCGTGGACAGCGAACACAGTGCGATCTTTCAATGCCTCATGGGCAACGAGGGGAACGCGATAAGGCGCATCATGCTCACGGCGTCGGGCGGCCCCTTCCGCGGGTATTCCTCCGAACGGCTCAGGACCGTGACCGTCGGGGACGCGCTCATCCATCCGAACTGGAAGATGGGGCGCAAGATCACGGTGGACTCGGCGACGATGGTCAACAAGGGACTCGAGATCATCGAGGCGAAATGGCTGTACGGTGTGGAGACGAGCAAGATAGAGGTCTTGGTGCATCCGCAGAGCATCGTGCATTCCTTGGTGGAATACGAGGACGGCGCCGTGATGGCGCAGTTGGGCTTTCCGGATATGATCGTGCCGATATCCTATGCCTTTTCCTATCCGGAGCGTTGGGCGACGGACGTCCGCAACATCGATCTCATCTCCCTGCGCACCCTGCAGTTTGACGAGCCGGCGGGTGAGACGCGCCGAAGCCTCGACATGGCCTACCGCGTGATGCGGGAAAGCGAGGAGGGCGGCCGCGACAGCGCGGCGATCGCGTTGAACGGAGCCAATGAGGTGTTGGTGCGCCTCTTCCTCGATGGCCGGATCGCCTTTGTCGATATCATCGATACCCTCGAACGGGTGTTGGACAGCCACAATTCAAGATCGGTTAAAGGTATTGATGATATAATGGATATAGACGGGCGGGCGCGGGAGAGCGCTCTGTCCTTTGTCGGTCGGCGACGCGTGGCGTTGCTCTGAATCGGAGGGGTTTCAATTGTTCATCGTATACGCAATCATCATATTCGCCTTGCTGATCTTTGTACATGAGTTCGGACATTTTATCACGGCCAAGGCGACGGGCATCAAGGTCAAGGAATTTGCCCTCGGGATGGGGCCGAAGTTTTTCAAATTTCGGAGGGGCGAGACCCTCTTCTCGCTCCGCGTGTTTCCCATCGGCGGCTTCTGCGCCATGGAAGGGGAGGATGAGGATTCGGAGGATCCGCACGCGTTCAACAACAGGCCCGTCCCGGCCCGCGCGCTGACGCTGATCGCCGGTTCCCTCATGAACATCCTGTTGGCCGTGATCCTGCTGTCGATCATCATCTTTTCCGGCGGGCAGCCCTCGTCCCAAATCGACGCGGTCACGGCGGAGAGTCCCGCCGCGTCGGCCGGGGTGTCCGCGGGCGACACGGTGTTGGCCATCGACGGCGAAAGCGTGGAGGACTGGACGGACATCAGCCGCATCCTCGCGCGGATCAATGAGGGGATCCCTGCGGAAGCGGATACGGTCCCGGCCGTAGAGATCACGGTTCTTCGTGAGGACGGCGCGCGGGAGACCGTTTCGACCCGTCTGTACAGGGACGCGGACGACGGGATCCTGAAGGTCGGCATTTCGCCCGTCATGAAGCGCAGCCCGATGTTCGCCGTCAAATCGATCGGCTATGGAGCGGAAGCGACATGGAACATGGCGAAAAACATGTATGATGTGTTGGGCAAGCTGTTCACGGGCCAAGTGGGCATGGAACAGCTCACGGGTCCGGTGGGCATCGTCAAGACCGTCGGGGACAGCGCGAAGATCGGCTTTGTGTATGTGGTGCAGTTGGCCGCCCTCATCAGCCTCAACCTCGGCATCGTCAATCTCCTGCCTCTGCCGGCGCTCGACGGCGGGCGTATCCTCTTCCTCATCATCCGCCTGTTCACGGGCAATCGGATCAGCGACAGGGTGGAGGGTCGGATCCATCTGATCGGTTTCCTCCTGCTGATCGCCCTGATGATCTATATCACCGTGATCGACGTCGATCGGTTCATCGTCACATGACAAGGCGGGTGAATTGCGGCGGCGTGGCGATCGGCGGCGGCGCGCCCATATCCGTGCAATCCATGACGAATACGGATACGCGGGACGCGGAGGCGACCGTCGCGCAGATTATGGCGCTCTCGAAGGCGGGTTGCGACATCGTCCGATGCGCCGTGCCGGACAAGGCCGCCGCCGCCGCGCTGTACGCGATCAAATCCCGCGTGGATGTTCCCATCGTGGCGGACATCCATTTCGATCACCGGCTCGCGATCGCGGCCATGGAGAACGGAGCGGATAAAATCCGGATCAATCCCGGGAATATCGGCGGGGACGCGGAGGTACGCGCGGTCGTCAGGCGCGCGCGGACGGGCGGCATCCCCATCCGCGTGGGGGTCAACAGCGGTTCACTCGAGGCCGATCTCTTGGACCGGTTCGGCGGGCCGACGCCGCGGGCGCTTGCGGAGAGCGCCGTCAGGAATATTGAGCGTCTGCGGAGAATGGATTTTGAAGACATCGTCGTCTCGATCAAATCCTCCGATGTGCGGGAGACCCGCGACGCCCTGAATATCCTCGTCGATCGCACGGACTGCCCCCTGCACATCGGCATTACGGAAGCGGGCATCGGGACGCGGGCGGTGATAAAATCCGCTGTCGGCGTCGGCGCCTTGCTCTTGGACGGCGTCGGGGATACCGTCCGCGTATCGCTGACGGGCGATCCCCTGCAGGAGGTGACCGCGGCGCGGGATCTCTTGGCCTGCCTGAATCTTCTGCCCGGCGCCGTCAACATCATCTCCTGTCCGACCTGCGGCAGATGCCGGACGGATCTGGCGCGCATTGCGGCGGAGGTGAGCGAAGCGATCGGGCCGATGGAGCGGACGCGCCGCAGGGATCGGATTGAAGGCGCCCTGACCGTCGCGATCATGGGATGCGCGGTCAATGGCCCCGGGGAGGCGGCCCACGCGGATTTGGGCGTGGCCTGCGGCGACGGCCGTGCGGCGCTGTTCCGGAAAGGGGCCGTCATTGGCGCCGTCGCGGAAGGGGAGATCGTCCCGGCTCTGCTCAGGGAGATCGCGGCGCTGAGCGCCGAAACCGCAAAACCCTCCGAATGAAACCGCCGGCTCGGCGAATCCGTAAAATCCTTGTCCCGCCGCGCATTTGGGAATATACTATGCGTATGTCATACGGCGCTTACAATCGCAGACACGGCGTCCCGATCCCGCAGGATGGGAAGGGAGGCGTTCCCCGAGGCGGGAAGGGCTTTGTCCTCATCGAGTTGATTGTCGTTCTCGTCATCATTGTGGCGCTTGCCGCCATCCTGCTCCCGTTTGCCTTCAATCGGATCGATGAGGCGAAAACCAACGCGGAAATCGCGGAGACTCGCACGATCGCCGTTGCGGTGCAGACAATGATGACGATGACGTATGAGCGGGCCGACGACGACGGCCTGTTGGACAGAACGGATCTGTACGATGTTCGCCTCACCTCGGCGGGCAGGGAAAAGCTGAACGATCTGACGGGAATGGACGCGGGACCCCTAACGCACATCAAGATCGATGATCGCAATGCGGTGAACGGTTTTGTCTACCGGACGGAAAGGGGGTCTCAGGTCGTATATGATGAAGGCGCGTATTCGGTTGTCGAGCTGTATTGACCCGCCGTCTATGGACGATCGGTGCGGGAAGCGGCTAAGGGGGGATTCTCTTTTTTGAAGCGGCGTCCGAGCCGATATCCGATCACGCCGAAGATCACGGATCCCACAACGATCAGAAGCAGGATCATGAGGGCGCATTCGAGAAAAAACGCGTCGGGCAACAATTCGATCACGGGATCCGTTCGGCTGTCGAATATCCACAGGTCGTTATCGAAAAACACCTTGTGGAAGGCGACAAAGAAGCTCGTCCAGTTCGTCGCGATGAGCGCGCCGATCGCGATCGTCAGGACGAGCGGGCAGACGGCGCCGATCCGCAGGAAGGCCGTTCGCTTTTTTCGCAATTTGAGGGCGCACGCCGCCGCGCCTGCGGCCAAGGATACGACCATCAGCGCCTGTATGGCGACAAAGATGTCTTTGACCTCCGCAAAATGGACGCGTCCGGATTCCGACATCGGAAGGGTGGGGAACTCCAAGGCGCCGCGCGCGAAGATGGAATTGTAGGATATGAGCGCGTCGTAGTTCGCCTTGATCTCCTCGGGGGAAAGCCCGGACGCGGACGGGATGTCGAGCCATGCGATATTGAAGTAGTAGAGGGGACGGAAGTTCAACGTGAAGGTCACGGCGAAAGAAAACAGAAACAACGTGAGCAGGAGCGCTGCCGCGACATTGGAGACGGTAAATCGCTTTTCCTTGATTCCTGCCATGCGAACTCCGAAACAACACCCGATTCGAGGGCGGGGACGATACGCCAAACAACCGATGTTCAGTGTATCATGAACAGGGATAAAAGTCACGGAAAGCGACTCGCTTCGGATCCGAGGGGCAAGGGTTCGCACGGGGTCGTCGTCATTCTTCTCTGCGCGCTCGCCGTCTCGTACGGCGTCTTTCTTCTGCTTGATATCGCGGGAACCGCCGGCGTCGTCTCTGCCGAGATAAAATACACGGGGATCCTGCTCTGCCTCGCCGTCTCTTCATGCGCCTTGGGACATCCCTCGCGCCCACGCGACGCCGTGCTCCAATGCGTCGCGCTCGCCTTCGCGGTCTT
>JAISGB010000030.1 GCA_031263335.1 Eubacteriales Family XIII. Incertae Sedis bacterium | reverse complement strand
TGAAGGTCATCGGCGCGGGCGCCCCGCAGGTCGGATCGATCCCTTCCCGTTCCATAAGCCTTCCGCGCATGAATTCCGTGGCGGCGGCGGAGACGGCGCGTATGTCCCTGTCGAAGACGGCGACGGCGGGGCTGACGGACGCGACGCCGAACACCTTCGATATCCGCCTGATGAGGGCGTCCTCCGCGCAGGGAAGCATGCCGCCCTTGCCGTAGGCGACAATGAGGCCGTCCTCCCGTTCGACACGTATCCCGCCCGCCAAATCGCGCAGGGCAAAGCGCAGACGTTCAAGCAGGACGCGCTCGAAATACGGCTTATTCATGCCTTTCAGCGCGACCTCTCCGTAGCGGATGATGAGGACGCGTCGATCGGCTTTTTTTTCGTCTGTCCTGTCGTTTGTCATGCCGTTCCTCTCATTCCTTCATGGAGTATTCACTTAAGTGTTGAATGTTGTTGCCGAAACGCGCCGATCCGCCTGAAGCGCGCGATCGCCGCCGTCAGATGTTCGAGCGCGAAGTCGATCTCCTCCTCTGTGTTGTACCGGTTGAAGCTGAAGCGCAACGTGCCTTCGGCTTCCTCCGTTGACAGTCCGAGCGCCGTGAGGACGGGATTCGCGGCGCGACCGCCCTTCTTGAGAGAGGAACAGGCCGCGCCCGTCGAGACGAAGACGCCGCGCTGTTCCAGATCGTGTACGAGCACCTCCCCCCTTGTCCCGAGAAAGGTGAGACTGAGGATGTAAGGAGAACAGAATCCCGGTCTGCCGATCGGCGAAGCCTCTCGCGGGCTGTTGAGCAATACGTCGCCGATATGCTCCAGTACGCCGTCCAACAGGCGTTTGCGCAGACTCGCCACGCGCCGGGCATGCGCCAAGAGATCGGAGGACTCCAAGTTCGCCGCCATGCCGAACCCTACGATCCCCGGCACGTTCTGTGTGCCGGAGCGCGCGCCGTACTCCTGCCCTCCCCCTCGAACGAGGGGCGCGATCCGTTGCGGGCGCGCCGCATAGAGGGCGCCGACGCCCTTGGGACCGTGTATCTTGTGGGCGCTGAGGCTGATCAGATCGACACGACCAAACTCCTCCGATTCCACATGGATGGGCAACTTGCAGTAGGACTGTATGGCGTCCGTGTGGATGAGTACATCCTCCCCGCGCCCCGCGGAAACCACGAGCTTACAGATATCCCCGATCGGTTGGATGACGCCCGTCTCATTGTTCACGTGCATCACGGAGACGATGGATGTCCTTTCGTCCAAGGAGCGTCCCAGAAACCCCATGTCGATCATACCCGGGGAAGGCGAGGCGTCCGCGCCGCGCGCCTTCGCCACAGGTACGCGGATCACCCGCGCGCCGAGGGATTCCCAATGGGCGGCCGGTTCGCTTACCGCCGCGTGTTCGACAGATGAGATGACGATCTTCCGACCGGGGATTCCGGTCGGGTTCTTTAACGCCGAAAACAAAGCGAGATTGTCCGCTTCCGTCCCGCTTCCCGTAAAGATGATGTTGTCCGGTCTCGCCTCCATGGCGGACGCAATCCGGTGACGCGCCTGCTTCAGGACGCGTTCCGCGTCCTGCCCGATCGTGTGGACGGAGGAAGGATTGCCGTAATTCTCCGTGAGGCAACGATATACGGCGGAGGCAATTTGCTCCGGGACAGGTGTCGTCGCGCTGTTATCCAAATAAACCCGCATTTATTTTGCATAGTCGATCGCGCGAGTCTCCCGCAGGACATTCACCTTGATCTGTCCCGGATATTCCAATTCGCTCTCGATCTTCTTGCTGATCTCCCGCGCCATCAATACGATGTCCTGATCGTTCACCTCGTCCGGCTTGACGACGATACGAATCTCCCTGCCCGCCTGGATCGCGTAGGAGCGTTCGACCCCACGCGTAGAGTTGGCGATTTCCTCCAATTTTTGCAGTCGTTTGATATAGATATCGAGCGTCTCGCGTCTCGCGCCCGGACGGGCCGCGGAGAGCGCATCGGCGGCGGTGACCAAGATCGCCTCCAAGCTCTTGGGTTCATAATCGCCGTGATGGGAAGCCATGGCGTCGATGACGGCCTCCGACTCCTTGTACTTTCTCAGGAGATCGATGCCGATATCGATATGGGTCCCTTCCACCTCGTGATCGACGGCCTTGCCGATGTCGTGCAGGAGTCCGCCCCGTTTCGCAAGCGTGGGATCCAAGCCCAACTCCCCGGCCATCAACGCCGCCAGATGCGCGACCTCGAGGGAATGCTTCAAGACGTTCTGCCCGAAACTGGTCCGATACTTCAAGCGTCCGAGCAACTTGACCAATTCGGGATGGAGGTTGTGTATGCCCACATCGAAGGTGGCCTGCTCCCCTTCCTCCTTGATGATCAGCGCCACTTCCCGCTCGGCCTTATGAACCATCTCCTCGATGCGGGCGGGATGGATCCGTCCGTCCAAGATGAGTTTTTCGAGGCTGAGCCGCGCGATCTCCCGTTTGACCGGGTCGAAACCGGACAGGACGACGGCTTCCGGCGTATCGTCGATAATAA
>JAISGB010000202.1 GCA_031263335.1 Eubacteriales Family XIII. Incertae Sedis bacterium | reverse complement strand
GAAAGGTCAACCGAAAAAGAAATAGTTTGGAGTCAATTTGGAGTCACGACACATAAATATGCCCTAAAATCGTTGAAATTCCAATGCGAATTCAGATTTACCAGTTATTCCCACTCAATCGTCCCGGGCGGTTTGCTCGTCAGATCATAGAGCACTCTGTTTACGCCGTCCACCTCATTCACGATGCGGTTTGAGATGGTTTCGAGCAGGTCGTGGGGGAGCCTTGCCCAGTCGGAGGTCATGCCGTCCACGGATGTGACGGCGCGGACGCCTACGGCGTAGTCGTAGGTGCGGGCGTCTCCCATGACGCCGACGCTGCGGATATTCGGCAGGACGGTGAAGTATTGCCATACGGCGCGCTCGTCGCCGGCGTCCCCGTGGCCGGCGCCGTAGTTGCGTTTGCCGGTCCTTGCGAACAATCCCTCGTTGTAGGCGTCGATTTCCGCTCGGAGGATGGCGTCGGATTCACGGATGATGCGGAGCTTTTCGGGGGTGATCTCGCCGAGGCAACGGATGGCGAGGCCCGGGCCGGGGAAGGGCTGGCGCCAGACGAGTTCGGGCGCGATGCCGAGTTCCTCGCCGACTGCCCGCACCTCGTCCTTGAACAACAGGCGCAACGGTTCCAAGAGCTTCAGACCCATGTCGGCGGGCAGGCCGCCCACATTGTGATGCGACTTGATGACGGCGGCGCCGCCCCCGCCGCCCCCGCTCTCCACGACATCGGGATAGATCGTCCCCTGCAACAGAAACCCTATCTCGGATCCGAGATCCTTGCCCGCATCGACATTTTCGTTTGTCCGGCCGTCGCCGGTCGCCGATCCCGAGGTTCGCCCGTCGTCGGCGCGCTCTCTCACGGAATCCCCGGCTGCCGCGCCGAGATTTCCGGCGTCCCCGCCGGTCCGCATGAGCTTCTTCGCTTCCTCCTCAAAGACCGCGATGAATTCGCCCCCGATGATCTTGCGTTTTTGTTCGGGGTCGTCCACGCCCGCGAGCTTGGACAGAAATCGATCGGCGGCGTCCACGCGGATGATCTTCATGTTGAATTGCTTGCCGTAGACATCCATCACTTGATCGGCTTCGCCCTTGCGCAACAGACCGTGGTCTACGAAGACACAGGTGAGATTGTCGCCGATGGCTTCATGCGTCAACACGGCGGCAACGGATGAGTCCACACCGCCGGAAAGAGCGCAAAGAACCCGTTTATCGCCTATTAACGATTTAATCTCCGCGATCTTCGACTTGGCGAAACCGGACATCGTCCAATCGCCCGCACAGCCGCATACGCGATACAGAAAGTTTTCCAACAGCGCTTGTCCGAAGGGCGTATGATGGACCTCGGGATGGAACTGGACGCCGTAGAGTTTTTGCGCGGCGTTTTCCATGGAGGCGGTGGGACAGTGCTCCGTGAAGGAGGTTACCGTAAACCCTTCGGGCGTTTCCGCGATGTAATCCGTATGACTCATCCAACAGTGTTGGCCGCCCGGGATCCCAAGGAACAATTCGCTCTCGTATTGTTGTTCCGCTTTTTCCTCCGCGGGAAACACCTCGATGACCAAGCCGGCCGGCTCGACGGGAATATTGAGCACGTCGCCGCTCTTGTCGCGCCGGTTCGCGGCGTCGGAGACAAACGCGGTCTCTCCGTTTCCTCGGCGGGGACCGGCCTTGCCGTTCCCCCGGCAGATGGCGACCTTGCCGTATTCCTTGAAGTCGGGGCTAACCACCTTGCCGCCGAGCGTATGCGCCATGAGTTGGGCGCCGTAACAGATGCCGAGGATGGGAACGCCGATCTCGAAGAATGACACGGGCAGTCCCGGCGCGCCGTCCTCGTAGACGCTGCTCGGGCCGCCCGTGAAGATGACGCCCTGTGGCTTTTCACCGCCTTCGAGCCTTTCCGCGCATCTGCGATACGGCACGATCTCGCAGTAGACCTGCGCTTCGCGTACGCGGCGGGCAATCAATTGATTGTACTGTCCGCCAAAATCAACGACCCATATTTTATCGAACCCCACTTATGCCTCCGTTTCCCGCATCGTTCGAGTATAAATTGCAATCATGCCGTTCTCCCGTATACTTCGCTTGGCAGGATCGCATTGAATGAACCCCATCCTTCTCGCGCATCCGGGTTGATGAGATCTGCGATAACGTCTTGTCCTGTTTTTCACTTATTCCCCGACGGCAGATAGGGGATCAGCGAGGCCGCGAGGCCGCTGACCGTCATCGTCTGGAGGATGATTTTCCCGGGTCCGACGACCCTCGTATTGAAAACGCCCTCGCCGCCGAACATGATATTCTTGATCCCCGGGACCTGTACGACGTCCATGCCGCAAGTCTCCTCCATCATGACGAGATGGCCCGTATCCACGATCATCGCTTGGCCCGGGGCCAGATCGTATTCCACGGCCGTGCCGTCGATCTCGATGAACAGCATCCCGGATCCGCTCATGCGTTGCATGATGAAGCCTTCGCCGCCGAAGAGTCCCGATCCCAACTTCTTCTTGAAATAGATCGACAGATCGACGCCGAGCTCGGACGCGAGGAATGATGATTTCTGGCAGATCACAGCCTTCTGCGGCGTAATTTGTATCGCGCGGATGGAGCCGGTAAAGCTCGAACCGAAACAGATCATGCCTTGGCCGCCCTCGGCGGTATAGATGTTCTGAAAGATCGAATCCCCGCTGAGCATCCGCCCGAAGGCTTTGCCGATGCCGCCGCCCGCGCTCGTCTCCATTCGCATGTTGGGACTCATCCACGCCATGGAACCCTTTTCCGTTTTCATCGCCTCGCCGCCGTTCAGCGTACATTCCACCACGGGCATAGGCTCTCCGATAATACGATAATTCATGCGTGATCCATCCTCCTTCCGCTCGCCGCTCCGCGCGAATCCGGACGTCACAACCTCCGTTCCGCGCGAATCCGACCGTTACCTGCCGACGTTTCCGCCCGGCTCCTTCAAGATCACATCGTGCGCTCCGCCTTCCACGATGCTCGTCGCGCTCACAAGCGTGAGCTTGGTGTTCTTCTGCAGATCGGGGATACTCGTGACCCCGCAGTTGCACATGGTCGATCGCATCTTCCCGAGGGATTGATTCACATTGTCCTTCAGCGCCCCGGCGTAGGGGACATAGGAATCAACGCCCTCCTCAAAGGAGAGCTTGGCGTCGCCGCCCATGTCGTAGCGTTGCCAGTTGCGCGCGCGGTTGGAACCCTCGCCCCAATACTCCTTGACATAGTTGCCGTTGACGTTGAGCCGCGCGGTGGGGCTTTCGTCGAAACGGGCGAAATATCTGCCGAGCATCATGAAGTCGGCGCCCATGGCCAAGGCCACCGTCATATGATAATCGTAGACAATGCCGCCGTCGCTGCAGATAGGTACATAATACCCCGTCTGCTCCAGATATTCGCGGCGCGCCTCGGCCACATCCATGACCGCCGAAGCCTGGCCGCGCCCGATGCCTTTCTGCTCCCGCGTAATGCAGATGGAACCGCCGCCGATCCCCACCTTGACGAAGTCCGCGCCCGCCTCCGCGAGGAATCGGAACCCGTCGCGATCCACCACGTTGCCCGCGCCGATCTTCACATCCGCGCCGTACTCCTTGCGCGCGAACGCCAACGTCTCCTTCTGCCACTCGGTGAAACCCTCGCTGCTGTCTATGCAGAGGACATCGGCCCCGGCTTCCACCAAGGCCGGTATACGCTCGGCGTAATCGCGCGTGTTCACCCCCGCGCCCACGATGTACCGCTTCTGCTCATCCAATAGTTCGTTGGGATTTTCCTTATGGCCGTCGTAATCCTTTCGGAACACGAAATGCGTCAGGCGCCTGTTCTTGTCGATGATCGGCAGGGCGTTGAGCTTGTGGTCCCAGAGGATGTCGTTGGCCTCCGTCAGCCTGACCCCGTCCTCCGCGTAAATGAGATCCTCGAAAGGCGTCATGAATTCCCGTACTTGTGTATCCAAAGGCGTCCGGCTCTCGCGATAATCGCGGCTCG
>JAISGB010000275.1 GCA_031263335.1 Eubacteriales Family XIII. Incertae Sedis bacterium | reverse complement strand
TGTATTCCGGTCGTTTGATCCTTTCTATATACAGGTATAACCGCCGTCGACGATGATGTCCGTACCTGTCGCGTAGGCCGACGCGTCGCTGATCAGATATACAAACGCGCCGACCAAGTCCGCGGGATCGCCGATCCGTCCCTGTGGGATCATCGGAAGCCACAGCGGATGCATATGGCTGATCCGTTGCGTCAATTCCGTCATCATGTAGCCGGGACTCACGCTGTTTACGCGTATCCCGTATTGGGCCCATTCGACCGCGCAGGATTTCGTCAGATGCCTGCAACCCGCTTTTGACGTATTGTACGCCGAGATCGTCTGCGGAACATTGACAATGGACGCCGACATCGAGGCCGTATTCACGATCGTCCCGCCGCCATGATCTTTCATGTAACTTGCGGCAGCCTTCGACGGCAGGAATACGCCCGCGATATTCAGTTCTATCACACGCATAAAGTCTTCTTTCGACATGTCGAGCGCGGGAAGCTCATTGCCGCCGCCCGCGTTGTTGATGCCAAAATCGAGTCTGTCGTATTGATCCGTAATGCGCGTAATCATGTCCGCGCAGGATATTTCATCCGTAACATCCGCGTGAACGGCAATGGCCCGATCGCCTTCCGCAATGATTTCCGCGCAGGTCCGGTCCGCGGTCGCCTTGTCAATATCCGCAACCGCAACGATCGCGCCCGCCGCAGCAATATTCTTCGCAAGCACTTTCCCGATTCCCCGACCCGCTCCCGTGATATAGCCTACCCTGTCCTGCAGATTGAACATTTCCAAACACTTCATTCATGACCTCCTTCCCTTTGATCCATCCTTACGGACGCCCGCCCGGCTCCGCTGCGACAAACGTTTTCCGATTTCTATGACGAATCCAACGCAAACAACCGATCCCCGATCTCCGATTGCCGGTTCGCAACATACTTGTAAACGCTGAAAAGTGAATCGTACTTCTCCGCGTTTGCCTCGATCGGCAGTTTCCTGTCTCTCGTTTCATGCAATTGATCGATGTTTCCAAAGTCTTTCCAAAACCCCATACCGACGGCAGCCAAGGCCATTGCGCCCAATGTACCCGCGTCCTGCCCAATATTCGATTGAAGTATGGGCATACGGTAAAGATCGGCAAAAATTTGGCGCCAAAGCGCACTGCCGCTGCCGCCGCCAACCAACAACATCTCCCCCTTGAACGGATTGATCGTTCGGATATCGTCCAGATTCCACGCGAGATTCATCGCGATCCCTTCCATCGAGGCGCGAATCAAGTCTTTGCGATCATGCATCAGATCAAGCCCTGTAAACGCGCCCTTCGTGTGAATGCTCCGGTCTTGCGGGCCTCCCATCGCGAGTGTCGGATAAAAAATCAATTTGTTTGCGCCGATCGGGGACTCGCACGCAAGTTCGGTCATGAGATCATACGGATTGATTTCCTTGTCGCTCGCTTTCTTGACCAGATCGGGACAAATCACATCCCTCACCCATCGAAAGGCGTTGCCCGCCGAATGCAGATTTCTTGTGACCACATATAACCCCGGGACGACATGCGTGAAGATATTTGGTTTGACCTCCGGATTGTCCGGGATCCCGGCCGTCGTGAGGGCAATAAACGCGGAGGAACCGAGGGATGTGTGTACACGTCCGGATTCGAAGCCTTTCGCGCCCAATGCCATGCAACAGGTATCGTTGCCGCCGCAAATGACCTTCAATGTTTTCGGCAACCCCAATTCCTTGGACGCGGGTTCTGTCAATTCGCCGACGATGCCGGCGGAGGGGATGATTTCGGGGAGCACATCGCCGCATATCCCCGCCAAGTCCAACAAGGCGTCCGAATACCTATTGTCACGCAGACTGTACACGCCGGATCCCGACGCGTCGGAAGGGTCTGTTCGGCAAATGCCCGTCAATTTAAAATTGATATAATCCTTTGTTGGAAGATATTTCCATACCGCTTCGCAAAGCTCCGGTTCTTTTTCGGCGTACCAAAGAATCCGCGCCGCAGCGCAACTTATCGGAAAATCTCTGCCTGTGATTGTGTACCATCTGTCTCGGCCGACTTTCTCCGCATAGTGTTCCCCCTGCAAAAAAGATCGGGAGTCCGACCAAATCGGGACCCTTTCGCGCAACAGCGCGCCGTTTCGCCCTATGGGTACGGCGCCGAAACAGTGTCCGGTCGATGAAGCGCAAACAATATCCTCGGGATCGGCGCCGGAAACCCGAATCAAGGTACGCGTACTTTCAACGACGGCGGCCCACCAATCATGAGGCGCTTGTTCGTGGCGCCCCTCGCTTGGATAATAGGTCGGATAAACAAGCCCGGCAACGGCAATCACGGCGCCGCTTTTTTCATAAAGCGTACTCTTGACCCCGCTCGTGCCAATGTCATAGATGATGATTTTTTCATTCATGGTGACGAACCGAATATTGCCGGGAAGTCCTCGGGCAATCCTTATCCGCGCGCTTCAATTTCCCCAATTATCTTCAAGGCCGAATCCTTGCCGATCCCGAACCGCGATACGCCAAGATCGATCATCGTTTCCACCGTTTCCAATGTACGTATCCCGCCCGCGGCCTTGATTTTGATACTGTCGCCTATCGCTGCTTTCATCAACTTGATATGATCGACGGTTGTGGGGTTTGGCGCCCAACCGGTGCCGGTCTTGACATAATCCGCGCCCGCCTTGGCGATGATTTCGCATCCCTTCCCGATTTCATAGTCGGTCATGTACGTCACTTCGAGGATGACTTTCAGCAATGTGCCGTCGCACGCGTCCACGACAGATTTGATATCCTCTTCCGCTTTATCGAAAAGATGTGATTTCATATAGGCGATATTGACGACCATATCTATCTCCGTGCAACCGGACGCGAGCATATCGCGAGCCATCATCACCTTGATGAATGTCTTGTCATCACCGGAAGGAAAACCGGCGCTGCCGCCAAGAATGATTTGGGCGTCCCCGATCAGTTCTTTTGCAAGTTTGACAAAGCAGGGGACCACACCGATCGCGATGAACTCATATTTCTTTGCAAGTTCGACCAATTCCCGGACGTTATCCTCCGTCGCGGTTGCAGAAACAGCCGTAAAATCGACCATATTGGCAAATTCTTTCACACTAATTCCCATTTCACCACCTTTCAAATTCTTTTGCTTCGCAACAACTTAACAATTGTAAACCATATTTACTTTAACAAAGATATCACATAAATTTACATTTGTCAACAGCCTTTTAATATGTTAAACTTGAATCGTGAAACCCCGGCAAGCAGGAAAATGAGGCGACCGTTGAACAACGATCATGGTCTGCCGAACCATGACAAATTGATGCCTTGCATCGATTTGAAAGAAAGAATCCGTATTTCATGACAAATTGATGCTTTGCATTGATTACAAGAAAGGATCCGTGTTTTATGGAGAAGATTGTCGCTTATGATCTGGGGACGGGAGGCATCAAAGGTGTCTTGTACGATCAAAACGGCTTGTTGCTGGCCGATGTGTATCGCCCATACCGGACATACTATCCGCACGCGGGATGGCATGAACAGGCGCCAAGCGATTGGTGGCATATGTTTATCGAGTGTACCCGGGATTTGTTGGAGAAAACCTCGACGAACGCCTCGGATATTTCCTGCCTCGCCCTTTCGGGACACAGTTGCGGCGCGGTACCGATCGATGGAGCGGGATCGTTGCTCAGAAAGCATACGCCGATCTGGTCGGACACGCGGGCAAAAAAGCAGAGTGAACGCTTCCTCGCAAATATCCCCTTTGATGACTGGTATGGCATCACCGGGGCGAACATGCCCGGGACCTATACCGTATTCAAAATCATGTGGTATATGGACAATGAACCCGATATGATGCGCCGGGTATACAAGATTGTCGGGACCAAAGATTATATCAACTATCTGCTTACGGGTACAATCGCAACCGATCATTCCTACGCTTCAAGCACCGGCGTTTACGATCTGCGGTCTTTCGCAAATTCGGATCGACTCATTGAAGCAAGCGGCGTCGATCGAAGATTTTTGCCGGATATTATCATGGCGACCGATTCCGTCGGAGAAGTTTCCGATGAGGCCGCGTCTTTGACCGGCCTGAGAAAGGGGACAACCGTGATCTGCGGCGGTGTCGACAACGCCTGCATGGCGCTCGGTTCCGGAGGCGTTCGCGACGGCAGAATTTATACCAACTTGGGTTCCTCCGCGTGGATCGCCATCACAACCGGCGCGCCGCTCATCGACCATAAAATATACACCAATGTGTTCAGCCATATCCTACATGGCAAATACGCGTCAGCGGCGACAATTTTCTCCGCGGGCAACGCGTTCCGATGGGTACGGGATACCTTTTGCGCCGATCTGACCCAACAAGCCGAGGCTGCGGGCAAAGACGTTTATGACCTCATGACAGAATCCGCCGCGCGCGCGCCCATCGGCGCGAACAAACTGATCTTCAACCCAACACTGTCCATGGGAACGCCGCTTGATTTCGGCGTCCACACCAAGGGCGCCTTTGCGGGATTGGATCTTCGGCACACGCTTGCGGATATCCTGCGCGCCTCCATGGAGGGAATCACAATGGGGCTTGGGCGAAATTTGAAAGAACTGCAAAAACAATATCGGATCGCCGACGAAATGTTGCTTGTGGGCGGCGGCAGCAACAGCCAACTCTGGATGCAGATCTTCGCGGACATCTATGGGATGCCTGTTCGGCGGACAAATGTCGGCCAAAACGCGGGAGCGCTCGGCGCCGCGGCAACCGCGGCGGTCGGAACGGGAATTTGGGATGATTTCTCGATCATCGATAAGATACATGTGACGGAACACGTCGCGTTCCCTGTCCCGGAGCATGTTGAATATTATAACAGGCTCGCGGAAATCCACAAAGACGTCGCCCAAGCGCAAGGGGCGATCGGAGACAGGCTCGCAAATCTTGAACACATAATATGAAACGGTGCATGGCAAGCA
>JAISGB010000265.1 GCA_031263335.1 Eubacteriales Family XIII. Incertae Sedis bacterium | reverse complement strand
CATTTTTCATTGCTCCCTCCCATCCAAGAAAATTTCCCGATTTTAATTCTACCGGAAAACACATCCCGGTTTAAATTCCACCCCCTCGTCCACTGTGGAACTTACTTTGGGAATTTACTTGTTTTTTAACATTTCGCGCTTAACTTGTACGTTATATTTAAATGCGGTATAATCGAAAAGAAGTTTTTGGTAAATTGATGCGTGTGCGGCCGTCACGCGGCGGTTTGACGTATGCCGGGATTATGACGGATATATGGAATTTGCAACAAGCGACAACATAATTCGAATCGAAGATTTGGTGTTCGAGTACGAACGGGACGAGGCCGACGACGGCGATCGTGCGGGGTTCGGCGTGTTGCCGGGCGTCGCGGTGGATCATGTCACCCTCGACGTGGCGCGCGGCAGTTTCACGGTCGTCATCGGACGGAACGGATCCGGGAAATCCACTCTCGCGAAGAATATCAACGCCTTGCTTCTGCCCGTCGCGGGCCGCGTGATCGTGGATGGGTTTGACACATTGGACGAGTCCGCGCTGTGGGAGATCCGGCAACGGGTCGGCATGGTGTTTCAGAATCCCGACAACCAATTGGTCTCCGCGGTGGTCGAGGATGACGTGGCTTTCGGCCCGGAGAACCTCGGCGTCGATCCCGATGAGATACGGGAACGGATCCGCGTCTCCCTCTCGTCGGTGGATATGTATAAACACCGAAAGATGGCGCCCCATCTCCTGTCCGGCGGGCAGAAACAACGGGTAGCCATCGCAGGTGTGATCGCCATGAAGCCGGAGATCATCATATTTGACGAGCCGACGGCCATGTTGGACCCGGAGGGGCGCGCAGAGGTCATCGGGATCATCGAGCGGTTGCACGAGGAAAAGATCACGGTCGTCCTGATCACGCATTTCATGGAGGAGACATTGCGCAGCGACAGGATCGTCATCATGGATCGGGGTCGCGTCGCCATGGACGGGACGCCGGCCGAGATATTTTCCCGCGCGGACGAGATCGAGACATTGGGATTGAAACTGCCCTTCGCCGTGGAGCTGTCCGCGAGACTGCGCGATCGAGGCATCGACGTACCGAACGGCCTGCTGACGGAGGAGGCGCTGTCCGCGTATCTGTTGCGTTTGAAACATTAACACAAAATACGGATCAAGACCGGCGTGACCGTTGCGCAGTTACCCATCGGAAGGAAAGCGGCAAGCATTTAAATCATGTCCATCACAGTAGAACATCTGACACACATCTATAACAAGGGATTGGCCTATGAGACGAAGGCGGTGGATGACGTGAGCTTTACCGTCGGGGACGGAGAGTTCATTGGCATCGTCGGTCATACCGGATCGGGCAAATCCACGTTGATACAGCATTTGAACGGCATCCTCAAGCCGGAATCGGGCAGGATTTTTGTCGGGGATACGGAGATCACCGCAAAGGGCGTCAAGATGAACGAGATCCGAAAGCGGGTCGGTCTGGTATTTCAATACCCCGAATATCAGCTTTTTGAGGAGACGGTGCGCAAGGACATCGCGTTCGGCCCCCGGAATCTGGGCCTCTCGGAGCGCGAGATCGAGGAACGGGTCGAAGAATCCATGCGGTTGGTCGGGTTGGATTTCATGACGTACGCGGAGCGATCCCCCTTCGATCTGTCGGGCGGGCAGAAGCGAAGGGTCGCCATCGCGGGCGTCATCGCGATGCGCCCCGAGGCGTTGATCCTCGACGAACCCACGGCCGGACTCGATCCCAAGGCGCATCGAGATATATTGGACATGGTTCTGTCCATACGGGATCGCTCAGGCAACATCGTGATCTTGGTATCTCACAACATGGGGGATATCGCGGAGATGGCGGATCGCGTATTCGTGATGGACGGCGGAAAACTCCTGCGCGCCGGTTCGCCCGCGGACATCTTCGCGGATGAGGACTACCTGAAGCGCATCGGGCTGGGCGTTCCGCCCGCCACGCGGATGGCAAATGTCCTCGCGAAGGGCGGCTTCGCGCCGGATCGGACCATCCTGACGCTCGACGAACTGGCGGGTTTTCTCGCTTCTCCTTCGAGCGGCTTGCGGAGGGACGCGACGTGATCCGAGACATCACACTGGGGCAATATTATCCCGAATACAGCAAAATACACAGGTTGGATCCGAGATTGAAGATCATCGTGACTCTCGTCTACATTATTTCCCTCTTTTTCATCGAGGATTTCGGCGGCTACATCATCGTGTTTGCGGCGGTGGCCGCCGTCACCGCCCTGTCGAAGGTTCCGCTTCGCTTCATGCTCCGGGGGCTGAAACCGATCATCCTCATCATTATCTTTACCTTTACGTTGAATATGCTGATGACGAAGGGGACGATCCTCTGGGAATGGAAGTTTATCCGCATCACGGAGGAGGGATTGTACAATGCGATCTTCATGGCGTTGCGCCTGATCTTCCTCATCATCGGCTCATCCCTGCTCACGCTCACGACGAAACCCATCAAGTTGACCGACGGCATCGAATGCCTCTTAAAGCCGTTCAAACGCTTCGGCCTTCCCGCGCACGAATTGGCCATGATGATGACCATCGCCTTGCGCTTCATCCCCACGTTGCTCGAGGAGACAGACAAGATCATGAAGGCGCAACAGGCGCGGGGCGCGGATTTTGAGACGGGCGGCCTCATTCGGCGGGCAAAGGCGCTGACGCCGCTCTTGGTGCCGCTGTTTGTGGGCGCGTTTCGGATCGCGCAGGAATTGGCCATGGCCATGGAGGCGCGATGTTATCACGGAGGAGAGGGACGCACCAAGTTGAATGTGTTGAAATTCCGCGGTTATGATGCGTTTGCAATCGTCGTTGCAGCGGTGTATCTATGCGCTGTCGCAGCGGAAAGGATATTCATTTGAACCGGGAAAAGAAAAAGCTGTCCTTGCGGTTTTGGGTGCAGGCCGCCGTGATCGGCGGTGTCTACGCGGCGCTGACGATGGCGTTGGCGCCCATCAGCTACGGTCCCATTCAGGTGCGCGTGTCGGAGGCGTTGACCATATTGCCGTATTTCACGCCGGCCGCCATCCCGGGCCTGTTTGTCGGCTGTTTTGTCGCGAACACCATCAGTTTTTACGGCGTTCCCGACATGGTGTTCGGCAGCTTGGCCACCCTCGCGGGCGCGTTCCTGTCCTATCGATTGCGCGCCCGGCCGTGGCTCGTGCCGCTCCCGCCCATCGTGGTCAACGGCGCGGTCATCGGCGCGATGCTCTATTTCGTCTACGGCGTACCGCCCTCGCTCCCGATCGACATGGCCTGGGTGGCGTTGGGGGAATGCCTGTCCTGTTGCGCGTTGGGCTATCCGTTGCTGAAGTATCTGAAACGGCACGAAGGGATCTTTCGCCTGTAGAAGCGGGGTCGTCGCTCACATTTTATATGATTTGATGTTTGCCCCTCCTATCTTTTTCTGCGCGGAAATCTTGTATTTTGTTCCATTCCGGTATATCCTGATCTTACTGCATTTAGTGCATAATGGATGACGGTTAGGACGCATCGCATGAACACAATCAAGAGGATATACGCACAATTCATTCGGAACGATGAACTCCCGTTGGAGGCTCGTGTGTTGAACATGGCCTGTTTCTTGGGCTTGGGCGCGGTTGTCGTGTCGACGATCGCCCGCGGGATCGAAGGGGTCGGTTACATCCCGTTGCTCGCGATGGTCGCCATGCTGATCGGAATCGTCGCCATCCTGATTGCCGCGAACGTCTATCATCTGT
>JAISGB010000242.1 GCA_031263335.1 Eubacteriales Family XIII. Incertae Sedis bacterium | reverse complement strand
ACATCGTTTCGTTTGACGCGGGGCGTTGCGTCGGTTGCGGCATCTGTCTGGGTCGGTGCGGGTTCGGCGTGTTCGACAAGAGCGATCTGTCCGGCGTCGGCAAGGCGTTCGCGGACGCGTCGCGGTGTGTCGGTTGCGGCGTCTGTGTGGGGACCTGTCCGACGGATGCCCTGCGCTTGGTTCCGAGGATGAGGGACGCGATATGATCGCGATCGGCTTTGACAATGTGGCCAAGCGATTCCCGGGCGCGACGGCCAACGCCGTGGATCATGTCTCCTTCGAGATAGAGGAAGGGGAATTGATCACCATCCTCGGCACCTCGGGCAGCGGAAAGACCACCCTGCTGAAGATGGTCAACCGCCTGTTCGAGCCGGACGCGGGGCGGATCAGCCTGTTCGGCGAGGACATCATGGAGAAGGATCCCGTGAAGCTCCGTCACGGCATCGGCTATGTGATCCAAGAGGTCGGCCTCTTCCCCCATATGACCGTACGGGAGAACATCGCGACGGTCCCCAAGATACTGAAATGGGACAGGGCGCGGATCGACGTCCGCGTGGATGAGTTGCTGTCGCTCGTAAATCTGGACCCCGCCGAATTTCGTCACCGCTATCCCGCGCAGCTCTCCGGCGGACAGCAACAGCGGGTCGGCTTGGCGCGGGCCTTGGCCGCGGATCCCGCCGTCATGCTCTTGGACGAGCCGTTCGGCGCCATCGACGCCATCAACCGCTCCAAGCTCCGGGATGAATTGCTCGAGATCCACGGGAAACACAAAAAGACCTATCTCTTTGTCACCCACGATGTGGGCGAGGCGTTCAAGCTCGGCGACAGGGTGTTGGTGATGGACGCGGGAAAGGTGAGGCAGTTCGACGCGCCGCGAACGATCATCGACGCGCCCGCCGACGATTTCGTCCGGGAACTGCTTGCGCTGTCCGGGGGGCGGCGCGGTTGGGACGCGACGGACGCGGGATTCGGATTGTGACGACGGACGCGGGATTCGGATTGTGACGGCGGTTTCGGGATTCGAGTTGTGACGGCGGAGGCCGCGCGGGAGGACAGTCGATTGCCATGTTGGAATATTTTGTAAAATATCATCATAAGCTGACGGAAGCCCTCCTGCAGCATCTGCTCATCGTGGGGCTGACCTTGGTCATCTCCATCGCGATCGCCTCCGTCCTCACCTTATTGATCATGCGCAGTCGGCGGCTTTCCGCCTTCGTCGTCCGCGTGCTCGGCAGCGTCTACTCCATCCCGAGCTTGGCGCTCTTCGCCATCCTCATCCCCTTTACGGGCATCGGCCTCAAGACGGCTGTGTTCGTCTTGGTCCTGTACAATCAATTCCTGCTCATCCGAAATTTCATCGCGGGCTTGGATTCCGTGGACGCCCGGATCCTCGAGGCGGCGGAGGGGATGGGCATGTCCCCCGCGCGGATCCTGATCCGGATCAAATTGCCGTTGGCATTTCCCGTCATGTTGGCGGGCGTCCATCTGGCGATCATATCGACCATCGGCATCGCGACCATCGCCGCCGCCATCGGCGCGGGCGGCATCGGTTCCGTCCTCTTTGACGGCATGCGCACCCGCAGTCCCGTCAAGCTCCTGTGGGGTACGATATTGGCGGCGGGCTTGGCCGGCGCGGCGAACATTCTGCTCGTCGGCATCGAGCGGTTCGCGGCGAAGCGCCTGCATTTCGGCGAGGTCGGTTCGGGACACGCGCGTTACAATTCGGGCATCGGATCATAACGGTATTGCTTAAAGAAAAGAGTCGGATCAAGACTGCCGTGACCGTCGAGCAGTTACCTATGAAGGAGGAAATGATGGCGTATCAGGCATTTAGCGACGACTCGTTGGGTTTCACCACGAGGCAGTTGCACGCGGGCTACGATCCTTCGCGGCACCACAGGGCCAAAACCGTGCCGATCTATCAGGATTCCGCATTCGAGTTGGGAGATTTTGAGCGCGGGATACGGCTGTTTTCCTTCGCGGAGGACGGCTATTCCTACGGGCGTTATTCCAATCCCACGAACGAGGTGCTCGAACGGCGGCTCGCTTCGCTCGAGGGCGGGGGCGCCGCGGTCGCCATGGCCTCCGGCATGTCCGTCATCGCGAACACCTTTCTCAATCTGGCGACGAGCGGCGATGAGATCGTCGCGGCGGGGACGCTCTACGGCGGATCGCTCACGTTGCTGAAGAAGATCCTCCCCCAATACGGCATCCGGGGCGTCTTTGTGTCCGATGAGGACGACGCGTCGTCCTACGCGGCGGCCATCACCGACAGGACCAAGGCGATATTCGTCGAGAGCCTCGGGAACCCGAATTCAAACATCGTCGATCTGGAAAAAATCGCCGAAGTCGCACACCGCCGAGGCGTCCCCCTGATCGTGGACAACACCTTCGCCACGCCCTATCTGTTGCGCCCCTTCGAATACGGCGCCGACATCGTCTGCTATTCCGCCACCAAATATTTGAGCGGGCATGGTACGCTTATCGCGGGCGTCGGCGTGGAGAAGGGCGGTTTTGACTGGCTGAACGGCAGATATCCGCAGTTCGAACGATTCTATGAGGACAATCGGGAATCCATTCCGGAGGATGAATTGATCGGGCATCTGTTCTCCAAACGGCTCCGCATGACCTACCTGTGCGACATGGGCGCGTACATGAGTCCCACCACCGCGTTTTATGTCCTGCAGGGGATGGAGACCCTGTCCCTGCGCATGGAGCGGCATGTGCGCAATGCGCAAGCGGTGGCCGACTTCCTCGTCTCCCATCCCGCCGTGAAGGACGTACGCTATCCGGGCCTGCCGCGCAGCCCGTATCACGCGTTGGCCGAGAAATATTTTCCCAAGGGTCCCGGCGCCATCGTCTCATTCCGGCCCGAGGGCGGACTCGAGGCCGCCAAGCGCGTCTTGGAACGGGTTCGGCTCTTCGATTTCATGGTCAATGTGGGCGACGCCAAATCCCTCATCGTCCACGCCGCCACATCCACGCATTTCGGGCAGCCCGTCGAGGTCCGGGAGGCCGCCGGCGTCTATGAGGACACGCTTCGCCTCTCGATCGGCATCGAAGACGCGGAAGATCTCATCGCGGACTTGGCGGGGGCGTTGGCAACGTAACGGGGGTTCGGTGAACAGTTAAAAGTCGGCAAACGATTTCGCGTCCGGATCCGAATCGGCAAGCGGCGCTTCTTCGGTTTCCGAATCGGTGAATCTTGCAAATTGCGTCGGGTCTTCTACGATCTCGATTTCGCGGCGGGCGACGGCGCGTTCCCCCGCGTCATTTTCGATGATCCATTCGACGGCGTATACGCCGGGGGAAAGCTCGAACACGGCTTCGTCGATCTCACGTCCCGTACCCGACGCGAGCAACGCGTCGTTCCCGTCCACGATACGCCAGAGCACGGGTTCCCCGTCCTCCGCGATCAGGGTCGCGCCGGACGGGTTGATCTTGCTCGGCAAGCCTTCCAAGCCGGCGAGTTCGATCTCCGCTGCGGGCAGATAGGGTTCCGATTCCTCCGCAACGGCGGCGACGGCAGGGGCTTCCGTCTCCGTATCGCGCGGGATGTTTGAGGCGACGATCGCCGCCGTACCGACGACTGCGGCGACGGCGATGATCGCGAGCTTGATCCCGCCGATCCCCGTTTTGGCGGCGACCTGTCCGACGGTCGCCGAACTCGATCCCGCAACGGAAAGATCGGCGATCCGCGCCCCGCAAGCCTTCAGCACCGCATCGACTTGGGAAGCCGTTACCGTCGCGTCCACCTCCGCTTCGAAAGCGGACAGGATGGCGGATCCCATCGCCATACCGCCGAGCGCCTTTGTCGGCTCCCGCGTATCCTCCGTAAATGAATTCGTTCTTTCCATAGTTTTCTTCAAGTTTCTTTTTGCTTTCATGACGTTTGTGCCGACCGTGCCGACGGTTGTGCCGAGCGCTTCCGCGATCTCCTCATACGACATATCCGCATAATAGTACATAAACAGCGTCTGCCTTTGTCTGTCCGGCAACGCGGCGATCAGCTCGCGCATCTGCGCGCTTGCCTCGTTCATCTCGACCGTTTTCGCCGGCCGCGCCTCGAGGCTTTCGTCCGCAAGCGTATCCGCGTGATTGTCGATATCCTCGCATCTGC
>JAISGB010000153.1 GCA_031263335.1 Eubacteriales Family XIII. Incertae Sedis bacterium | reverse complement strand
CCGGACAGGAATTGGCTCTTCCACGCGGAGGTAAACAGGACCCCGTTCGTGTCGTTGAACCGAGCCTTGGCCTCTTCCTCATAGTTGAACAGCTTGACGATGTTGTGGCCGCCGATGGTCTCCTCCACCTGCCCGTTGATCTCGCCCAGATATTCCTGCTGACGCCGGAAATATTTCTGGCTGAACCGCATGATGACGGCGATGAGCAGGACGGATATCGGGAGGATGACAAAGACGATCAAGGTCATGAGCGGACTGATGGACAGCATCATGATGAGTACGCCGATGATCGTCGCGACGGCGGTGATCAGTGTCGTGACGCTCTGGTTCAGTCCCTGTCCCAACATGTCCACGTCGTTCGTGATACGGGAGAGCACGTCGCCCACCGAGTTGCCCTCGAAGTATTTCATGGGCATGCGATCGATCTTGACGCTGATGTTCCGTCTCATGCTGTAACAGATCTTCTGCGTGATGCCCGTCATGATCCAACCCATGACGGCGGCGAAGGCGGAGCTGACCAAATACAGGGCGAGCAATCCGAGCAGGATATAGCCGATCGTTTTGAAATCGATGCCGCTCCCGTCCGTGAACTTGGCGACCAAGCCGTTGAACAGTTCCGTGATGGCCCTGCTGAGTATCTTGGGTCCGACGATATTGAAGGCGGTACCCGCGACGGCGAAGATCAGCACGACGATCAACGATAGGCGGTATCGTGAGATATATCGCCAGAGTCCCTTGATGGTCCCCTTGAAGTCCTGCGGTTTCTCCGTCGGCATCATGCCGCCGCCCGGCGGCCCGCCCATAGGCCCTCTGCGCCGCCGCTCTCCGATTCTTCCCTGTCTTTCCCCTCTGTCGCTCATCTTGCCTGTTCCTCCGTAAGTTATGGGTTGCCGTTCAATGGTTTCGATTTGATCCGTTCGCGGATTTCGGCCTACGCGCCGAGTTCCGCTTCACTCAGTTGGCCGGTCGCGATCTCTCTGTATACCTCGCAGGTTTTCAGGAGTTCCCGGTGTGTGCCGATGCCGCTGACGCGGCCTTCGTCGAGGACGATGATCTTGTCCGCGCGCAATATCGTCGAGATGCGTTGCGCCACGATGATGACGGTCGCGTCCTTGACGCGCTCGTTCAAGGTCTTGCGCAACGCGGCGTCGGTCTTGTAGTCCAGCGCCGAAAAGCTGTCGTCGAAGATGAGTATCTTGGGTTGCTTGGCGAGCGCTCGCGCGATGGACAGTCGTTGCTTCTGTCCGCCCGACACGTTGCCGCCGCCCTGTGATATGGGGCTTTCGTACCCTTCATCCTTCACATCGATGAACTCGGCGGCTTGGGCGATCTCCGCCGCTTCCCGCATCCCGGCGTCCGAAACGCCCGCGTTGCCGAACTTCAGGTTTGACGCGATCGTCCCATTGAACAGGATCCCCTTCTGCGGCACGACGCCGATCAGATCCCGGAGCCTGTGACGGCTCATATCCCGAATATCCACGCCGTCGATGGAGATGCTGCCGGCGGTCACGTCAAAGAGCCGGGGGATCAGATTGATCAGGGTGGACTTGCCGCTGCCCGTGCTGCCGATGATGGCCGTCGTTTCGCCGGCGTTCGCCGTGAAGGATATGTCGGACAGGACGTCCTCCTCCGCGTCGGGGAAACGGAAGTGTACGCGATTGAAGAACACGTCGCCGACCCACTCCCGATCGCGGACGGCGCTCGTCTCCGGCTTGTCCGTGATGGTGAACGGGGTGTTCAACACCTCGTCCACGCGCTCGGCCGCGACGTTGGCGCGGGGCAACATGATGGAGATGACGCTGAGTATCATGAAGGACATGACGATCTGCATCGTATAGGTGATGAACGCCATCATGTCCCCGACCTGCAGATCGCCGGCGTCGATGCCCTTGCCGCCGAACCAGACGATGGAGATCGTGATCAGGTTCATGATGAACATCATGATCGGCATCATGAGACTCATGGCGCGCCCCGTGAAAAGTTGCGTTTGGATCAGCTCGCGGTTGGCCTTGTCGAAGCGACGTTCCTCATAGGCTTCCCTGCCGAACGCGCGTATGACGGGCAGGCCCGTGAGAATTTCCCGGCTGACCAAGTTGAGCTTGTCGAGCAGAGCCTGCAACATCTTGAACTTGGGCATGGTGAACCGCATGAGTCCCGCGACGATCACAAGGAGCAGGGCGACGGCGACGACGACGATCCATCCCATGCCCGTGTCCGTCCCGACCACCTTGATCACGCCGCCCACGCCGAGCACCGGCGCGTAGAGCACCATGCGCAGGAGCAGGACCATGGCGAGCTGTATCTGCTGGATGTCGTTGGTGTTGCGCGTGATCAGGGAGGCGACGGTGAACTTCTCCATCTCCGCCCCGGAGAAATCCAAGGTCTTGTTGTAGATGCGTTGCCGCAGATCGCGGCTGACGCCGGCCGCCGTATAGGCAGCCATCAAGCAGACTAAGATGGCCGCGACGATGGACACGAAGGTATAGAGGATCATCATGGCGCCCGTCTTTGTCATATAGTCCGTCTGGATTTTGCTTAGATCCATGCCGATCGCCTCGTATTCCGCCTTGACGAAGATCACGGCGGCTTGGTTGATGGCCGCGTCGCCCATGGCTTCCGCCTGCTTTACCGCTTCCGCGCGGATGTCAAGCATTTGTTCCTTCGTGACCGCCCCGGCTCTGTAGCCCGCCATGAGCATCGCCGGATCCGGCTGTTCTCCCGCCGAGTCCGCATCGGGATCGCCGTCTCCCGCGTTTCCCGAGAAGATATCGCTTTCGGCGCTTGCGACGGTCATCAACATCATGGGCGCCGCAAACGCCTTGTTGAGCGTTTCGATTGTTGCCTCGTCGTCCGTCGCGCGCCGAAGCACCGCGCCGCCCGCCGCTTGCTCCGCGCGCGCGTCGTCCGCCGGCTCGTAGTATTTGCGGACCGTCTCGATCTCCGCGTCGGTCATGAACATCTCCAGATCGTCCAAGCTGCTCTCGCGAATCTCCGTGGGCGCGGCGTCTTCGATGCCGCCCTGCATGATGCCGACATCGACGATATCGCTGGTATAGGCGGGTAAGGTGAGGTCACAATAAGCCTGTATCACCAAGAGGGCGAGGATCAGGATGACGATGAAGGTGTTTTTTCCGGATGAAAAGATATGTTTGATGATGCTCATGTTCACTCCTCGCTGTCTGTTTCGTCTTTGCCTTTATCCGCAAAACCCTTGCACATCGCGGCGTGCGGGCAGTCCTCCCGATCGGCCGCAGAGCCGCACGGGCGCCGCCGATCCTCGTCCCCGTCCATATGGGGGGGGGCGCCGTGCATCTGTTGCATGATGTCCAAGAAGCGGGTAACCAAACGGATGAACTCCCGCGTGTCGGACTCCCCCATCTCTTGCAGGACGTGGCCGAAGGCCTTCTGCATCATGATCCGCTTCTCTCGGATCAGTTGTGCGCCGTCGTCCGTGACCGTGACCAATATCTTGCGGCGATCCGCCCTGTCGATGCTCCTTTCGATCAGCCCCTTCGCCTCCAAGCTGTTGAGTATCATCGCGATCCGTGCGCTGCTGATCCCCATCTGTTCGCTGAGGCAACCCGGCATGGCGCGTTCGGGATGCTCGCACAGGTGATTCAGCAGATGCATCTCCCCCTTCGAAAACCGCCTGAAATCACTCGCTTCCTTGGAACGAGCGACCGAAAAGCATTTCGCAATCAGTTCTCTCGTTGCCCTTTCATAATCCATGTCCGTATACCTTGTGGCATTTTACGCCCCTTTCCGTTGATCTGCGGGCGCGTTCTCGGCGGCGCGCCCGTTTGCTCGCGTCTATTGATATTGTATATGTATTATATAAAAGCACCAATAAATAATATAATACCGTTAGCTATATTTGTCAAGGGGGAATAAAACAAAGAGCCGTACATGTTACGACGTGTTGCGATTCAAAAGTTAAATTAAGACCGCAACGACTGTTGCGCGGTTATATTTATTTTGTATTGTGAACCATAGTGAAGTATAATATATCACAGATGTGAGCATTTGAAGCCCGGGGAGCGGAGGTGAAGGAATATGTCAAGATTGATTGTTGCGGCAAAGAGAAAGGCCATACTTGCGCTATTGGCGCTATTGATCGCGACGCTCGTCATGCCGCAGACGGCGTTTGCCGCGACCGGCGACGGGACGGCGACCGAGGTGACGCAAGGCGCAGCGGCCGGCGCGGCAACGGGGATCCCCGAGATGAAAATGGGGGGGGTACGGTAACCGAGGGTTCTGACCCGGAGCCGGTCGACAATCCGGTCGACCTTGACGCGGACGGCGGCGTGTCCGTTCAGGAACCACCGGAACCGCCGAAACTTCCCGAAAGCGCGACCCTCGCGCGGAGCGCGATCACGTCCGTCGGAAACGCGGCGGCGCCGGGAGGGACGATAAAGCCGTTGGCGACGACGCACACATGGATCGATGCGACGGCGCCCATCGTGGGCGACGGAGATGAGGTGGCGATCAGCGGTACGCCTTCCGGCACAATGACGGTTTCGTCCGGCGCCGTTTCCATAACCGGCGCCGTTACAGACGCAACGGACGGTATCACGTTGAATATCGCGGCGGGCGCGAAAGTGGAATGGGACGCCACTTATACAGGGGGATCCGACTTCAACCACCCGTTGATTGGACTGCGAGGCTGCGGTGTGTTTGAGGTGAAAGGCGGCCTTATCCATACTGTGGGTTATGTCGCCATTGTCGCCAATAATACCTACGATGAAAAATCCACCATTATAGTGAGTGGCGGCGAGGTCAGCGCTACAGCGATGTGGAAAACAGCTGATGAGAGCGTAGCCATTTACACCTACGGCAACGGTTCCACTATTACAGTGAGCGGCGGAGTGGTCAGCGCTTCGGGTGAAAAAAGCAGATCCATTTACGCCGACGGCTTGACCTCCACCGTTGCGGTGAGCGGCGGCACGGTGTTCACCGACTCCACCGAATATGATCATTCGGTTATCGATATGCCGGATCCCTCGAACACCGACCTGAATGTCACCGTCAGCGGCACGGGCAAGGTGGAGGCAAAGGGGGCCGGCGTCACAGCCATCCGGACATACGGCAGTGTGGAAGTCAGCGGCGGCGAGGTGGGCGCCACGACGGGCTATGCCATTGAAGCCGACGGCGCAAGCTCATCCGTTACGGTCAGCGGCACGGGCAAGGTGGAAGCGACGGGAAGCAACGGCTATGCCATCTGGACGAGAGGCAATGTGAACATACAAGATACGGCTACGGTCAGCGCGACGACAGGCTACGCCATTTGCTCCTACGGCGACGTTACGGTAAGCGGCGGCGAGGTCAGCGCCACAACGGGGCGCGCCATTTATACATATGACAAAGTTGTGGAAATCAGCGGCGGCGAGGTCAGCGCCACGACAGGCTATGCCATTGAAGCCGCCGGCGCAAGCCCCTCCGTTAAGATAAGCGGCGGCAAGGTCAGCGCCACAACAGGGCGCGCCATTTATGCCGACGGAGAAAGCCCATCCGTTACGGTCAGCGGTACGGGCAATGTAAAGGCGACGGGGACCGGAGGCACAGCCATTTGGACAACAACTGGCAGTGTGGAAGTTCGCGGCGGTGAGGTGAGCGCCGGCGCCATGATAGGTTACGCCATTTACGCCACCGACGCAAGCTCGTCCGTTACGGTCAGCGGCACGGGCAAGGTGGAGGCGATGGGGACCGGCGGCACAGCCATTCGGACATTCGGCAGTGTGGAAGTCAGCGGCGGTGAGGTGAGCGCCAACGCCACGACAGGCGCCGCCATTGAGGCCGTTGGTGAAAACTCATCCGTCACGATAAGCGGCGGCGAGATCAGCGCCACGACGGGCTATGTCATTCACGCCGCCGGTGCAAGTTCCGCCGTTACGATAAGCGGCGGCGCGGCCGGCGCCACGACGGGCTATGTCGTTTACGCCACCGGTGCAAGCTCCGCCGTCACGGTCACCGGTGGCCTTGTGTTTGCCTACGGCGATGCGATCGCGGGCGCCGGCAATGTGATCTATCTGCCAAACAATGCCGGCGGATTCACGGACGCGACCGACACGGGCGCGGTGATCGCGTGGGATCAAGGCGCCGGCCAAACAGTCTACACCTGCGGCACAACGACCGACATCTCGCTTTCACCCGGATCCGGCGCGACGGCGGTTTGGGACAGACAGTCCGGCCAAGGCGGCATCGCCTATGCGAATGGCGCGAATACAGGATTTGTCCCGCTGTCCGTGACGACGATCCCCGTTGCTGCCGTAAGCGCCGGCGTCATCGACGGCGCGGTCGGCAAACCGCTCACGCCACAAACAGCCGCCATCACGCTTCACGGCGATACGGTAAAAGCGGCGCTCGTGAACGCCGACGCTTCCTCGTGGTTTGGAAATCTGCCCTCGGGCATGACGGTCGCCGCCGACGCGGAAGAGGGAAGCAAGACCGTTACGCTCACCTTCGGCGGCGCGCCCGCCGTGAGCGGCGCGGCGGCGTTTGCCATCACCGTCCCCGCCGCCGTACTCACAGCCGCCGCAGCCCTGCCCGCAGCGGCGAACGCCGACGCGCGGTTCGTCATCCGGCAGACCTATGCCTTGACGGTGTCGGGCGGCAGGGACGATACGGGCGACGGCCCGTATACGGAGGGGACAGCGGTGCGCATTACGGCGGTCGCCGCCCCGTCAGGCAAGGTGTTTGCCGGATGGGAGAGCGACGGAAGGGGCGGCTTTGCCGATGCGAGCGCCGCCGCGACAACCTTCACCATGCCGGCGAACGCCGTCACGGTCACGGCGACATACAGGGACGCCGCTCCGGTGATCTATCCCGTCATTAAGAATTTTGACACCTTCACTTTCACATTCACCGGCGACGGCAATTCCTTCGCGAAGGTGGACGCCGACCACACAAAGTTCCTGCGGTTGCTGTGCGACGGCAAGGAGGTTCCCCGTTCCTCCTATACGATCACGCAGGGCAGCACGATCATCACCTTGCATGAGGATTATCTGAAAAGCCTTCCGAAGGGGACGTATGTATTCGTAGCCGAGTTTTTGGACGGCGTAAGCGGCGACATCCGGTTGGAGATAGGTGCTGAAAGCAAACAGGATTCAATCGGTTCCGCGCCGCAGACCGGCGACGACGGCAACATGACGGGATGGTGGATCATGCTGTCGGCTTCCATGATCGGCCTCATCTTCATATTGATGCGGATACGGATGAGACGGAGACGGATCGACAAGGCGTGTTAAGGCTGTAAATCATCGCAAAAGGTTTGGCGAGCGCCGGCTTTACCGCCTTTCCTCTATCTCCCCGTTCCTGAACGCCGCGATGAGGGAGCGGAGATCGCGTATCTGCGCTTCGAGTTCCGCACCTGTGTCCGTATCCCGCACCGTGACGCGGCGCGGCATCTCCTCGATGATGCGGAGTTTTGGCGCGTGGAATTCCTGTGTCCCGTCCTTTCCCGGCGGGGAGTAGGGCATGTGTTCGGCGAGCGCTATGTAATTGGACGCGGAGATGAATGTGTATCCGGCGATCCCCGTCGTCTTTTGATAGGCTTTGGCGATTCCTCCGTCTATGATGAACAGGCGGCCGCCGCCCTTCACGGGGCTTTCCCCCGCCTGTATTTTCACGGGGACGTGTCCGTTTATGATATAGCCCCGTCCGGGATCGAGGCCGAACTCCGAGAGTATGTCCCTGCATATATTTTCATTCTCTATGTTCTTGTAATACGGGGACAGCTTTTCCGCGCGAGCCTCCTTGTCGTCCGTGAAGCAACGCTCGAACGTCGCCATCCTGTCCTTGCCGAACAGCGGCGACAGGGGGCCGCACCAGAGATACCACATGATGTCGCCGGGCTGTTCGGTGGGCGGGCGCAGATCCGATTGCAGATAGGAGCGACGCACGAGATCGTCGAGCCGGTCGAGCCACGCCTTGCCGCTGCGGATATCGTCGCCGATTCCGCACGCGAGGAAGGCGCCTCTCTCCGTCATCGGTATGCAACCGTGATACAGGAGTTTGCCGTTCGCGATCTTGTACATGGCGCCGTTTTCAAACAGGAAATGCAGATGTTTCCGGAGCTTGCCGTTCTGCAGGAATGATTCCGTCAGCGCGTCCACCACCTCCCGCTCGCCGTCGTTCAGCCCGAACGGGTCTGAGGGATCGACGGTCGGGAAGTGGGTGTCATTCATCGGTATCTCCCTGCCGTCCGGCAGACGCAACACGCCGGCTTCCGCGTCTATCTTGTCGAGCAACAGCCGTCCGTCCATGCGGTATTCGGGATGCCTTTGGATGAGTTGCCCTTCGAGCTTGAACTGGATGATCGCGATGGCCTTGTTCATCTTTGCCGCCAGCTCATCGGAGATCGGCACGTACTTGTTTTCATCGAGGGTCTTGACGCGAAATGCTTCGCACGGGTCGTCCGCGTACGCCCGTTCCGCGAACATCGCGAGGGGGCGCAGATTGACGCCGTATCCGATCTCGAGCATGTCATAATTGTTGTAGCTGACGTTCAGCCGAACGACGTTTGCGATGCACGCGGCGTTGCCTGCGCCCGCACCGAGCCATACGATGTCGTGATTCCCCCACTGGAAGTCCGTATCGTGAAACGCCATCAGATAGTCCATGATGGCGTCGGGCCTCGGCCCTCGATCGAAGATGTCCCCGACGATATGCAATCGGTCGACAGCGAGCCTGCCGATCGTCACGGCGATCTCGCCGATGAACTCCTCGAGCAACGCGCAACCCTCGAGCGTGTCTATGATGGCCGCATAATATTCCCTGCGTTCGCCGCCGCTGTCCGCATTGATGAGCTCATCCATGATATAGACCGAACTCGGATGCAGGCGTTTGCGCACCTTTGAGCGCGAATACTTGGATGAGACGGCGTCGAGCACCTCGATGAGGCGGTGGATGCTCTCCTTGCACCACCGGCGGAACGCGTCCGGCCGCGTCCGCAACTGGCGCTTCAACTCACCCGGCGGATCGTAGATGAGCGCCGCAAGTTCGTCCCGTTCCCGCTCGGAAAGCGTCTCCGCGAATATCTCGTCTATCTTGCGGCGGACGACCCCCGAAGCGCTTTTCAGCATATGGATGAACGCGTCCGCTTCTCCGTGCAGATCGCTCATGAAATATTCCGTGCCCTTGGGAAGATTCAGTATTGCGCTGAGATTGATGATCTCCGTCTGCGCCTTCCTCACGCTCGGAAAATCCTTCGCGAGCAACCTGAGTCCGCGTATATCCATTAAAAGCTTCTCCTTCCCGGCGCGCAACCGCGCGCGTCCCGTCATCAAGCATAAGATGTTTACATTAAATTATATCACAGCTCCGGTCAGGGGAGGGAAATCGCCGATCACGGCTCTTTATTTTGGGGAAACGGCCGCACTCATTTCACGGTACAGCTTTTCCGTGCGTTCGCCGTCGCGAAAGCTGATATAGATATCATCCTCGCCGTCGCGCGCGATGCGTATCGTGGGCGAGGATTCCGATCGGATGAACAGCAGTGTCCTTCCGAGATCCTTCGATTTGAAATGCCCTTTCAGGGCTTCCCCTGCGCCGCCGTAACCGTTCACCCGCGTGCCGACGCCGATGTCTTCCATGCTTTCTTCTATGAGGGAGACCTCCTCCACATCGGAAAAATCAACCGTCAATCCGTACATGGCGTCGATCCGGATATTGTCGCCGAAAACATGCACGGCGGGTTCCTTTTCGCCGAAGAAAAGCATGACGCCGATCGCGGCGCAGACCGCTATGGTAATGACGATCGTGACGGTTGAGGTTCTTTTGGGGTTCAGCGAACTCGAGTCGTCCGTCCCGTCATTGGCCGACGCTTCCGCATCCGCGCTCTTGCGAAAACGGTTGCCTGTGTTTGCATAGATAACATAACCGATGACAATCGCAATCATAAGCCCGATCGCGCAATTCAAAAGCCATGATATGTCAAAGGACATTGCGACGCAAAGCAACATCAAACAGAAGGTGACCGCAATCATCACCCAACCGACGGAACGGCACAGCGCCCTTTCGTCATATTTTGCCTTGTTCTTCGCGGATTTGGTATTGTATCCGGCAACCAAGAATCCACCCTTGCCGGTCAAAAAATAGCAACCCATGACAAGAAAAAGTACGATGACTGCGCCGATGACAACTATCCCAAACATATTCATTTCGATGCCCTCCTTGGTATGAGTATATCATAATTGTTCCGGAGAAGTAAGGGATATCGCATAGGCTCGGAGACGCTTGCCCGCTTCGGATGTTTTTCTTGACTTCTTGGGATTCGTTGATATACTTATGGTAGTGATAACCGCCGTTTGGCGTGGCGGCTCACCGTAGGGTGTACCGTCCCGTTATCCGTTAGGAGCGGGGCGGCTCGTTTTTCCTGATGAGTATCAGGATAGCGAAGGCTTCTACGATCTCGATCAGGTTGATCTCAAAAGTGATGTCCATATCCGCACCTCCTTCCTGCTCCGATTTCTTGCCTTTCTTCAAGACGAGTCATCTTATACAGTATCGGATCTACGGCAGCCGCCCGGCGGCGGGATGCCTCGAGATACCGACGATCTCCCCGTGTCCACCCTTTGGATTTGACACGATCCACTCGAAAAACACTTCGAAAAATAAAATCTTTAAAGTAGGTTGACAATGCTAACTCCCCGTGATAAGCTATGGCTAACACACAGTTGATACCCTCCCGTTTGGGTGACCCGGCCGATCCGGATCGCGCCCGGTGGCGCAGGAATCGGTAGGCGGCATACGCCGTCGGATCACCGATAGAACGGGATATTAAAGGGATGGTGGTTAGCATATACTGATTTTCTGTGTGGGATACAATGTCGTATGTGATTCGGGGTAGGGGATCAACATCGCCGATTTACATAAGCCCGAGGGCGCTTGCCGCGCTTCGGGTCGGCGGGAAACCGCCATGAAACAGCCGATCTTCCCGCAACGGAAGACTGCCGAACAAACCGCGCTGTACGACGACGGGTTTGCTCGGCAACATAACCGTGTGCCGTAAGGCACAGTCCAATTATATCATGGAAAGGGGAAATAAACCATGACAAAAACATCTTTCAGAAGCCGTAAGCGCACGATCGTCGCGTTGGTACTGGCCGTCGCTCTGGCGCTGTCCATGGGCATCTCGGCCTTCGCCGACACCGTTACCAACTATAACGTAACCCTGTACGACGCGGGCACATACGGTACCGCCGGTCAGAACGTATCGATGGGCAACGGCACGATGAACGGCGCGTCGTATGATGATACGACGAATACGCTCGTCATCAATGTGCAGAATATGACGGTCGGACCCTATACAGGCTACATCGGCAGCTTGACAATCAACATCAATGGTGTTGATTACGTTGGTACGGCTGATGTGCTTCCGAATCCGTCCACGTACACGTTTACGGGCGTACCCGCCGCTCCTGCCCTCAACACCGCTTACGCGGGCTCCTTTACCATCGTGATACCCGGCAGCTCGCATCCGGGCGGCACTATTGTGGGCGCCGACGTCGTGTTTTCGTAAGTGACGCGGACTGTCTCAACTGAACCAAAGATCTGATTGAAATCCGTTGCGGGAAGATCTTGTTTCAGATTGCGGATGGTATAGGGGGCAATCACAGGAGTGAAGTGAGGAAAAATGGAAAAACGAATATCGCACATGTCGCCGAACCGCATCTTGGCCGTCATGCTTTCGGTGGTCATGCTGTTCGGCCTTGTGACGGCCACGCCGGACGTCTTCGGAGAACCCGGCGAAGGGCGGGAGGCGACGAGCTATGAAGTGCCGGCGTCGATCGTGAACAGCACGGGAAGCGTCACCGGCCACAACAACTATCTGGAGAAGGTCACGGTCACGAAGGCCGGGGACCGGATGACGGTGAACGTCACCGTCAAGCAGAGGGCGATCTATTTCAGCGGCTATGCGGAAAGCTACCTGACGATGCTCTGCGCGAACGCGAAGAACGAAGCGGGGGCATATGAATACGATATTACGGAGAGGTACGAGGACGATACGGAGACGCCGAAGACCTTTTCTTTTGTGACGGAATATACGGAAGGGCGGGACTATACGACGGAGCGGATCGCGCTTGCGGTCACGCGCAGCGACTCGGCGTCCGTCTCGACGACGAGCCAGCTGTCCCTCGACTTCGCGAACGCGACGGAACTGCCGGACAGTTCGGGCGAACCCGGCGAAGGCACGGATCCGACCGACCCCGGGGATGGCAAGGACTATGATCCCGCAGACTATCCCAACAAGGCCGCCTTTGAAGAGATCCTCGCGTGGATAGACGCGCAGGACGAGCTGCACTATCAATTATATCCATGGACAAATATGATCAATGCCGTAAACGCACTCAAATCCATATATTATGATGAAGACGGAAGATTTGTCGCAGACGATGACATTACCGACGCCGAACTTACCGTTATTTCCAATTTTAAATCATCCCTGAGTGACATAAGCTCGTACTTCGGCTATGAGTCCGCAACGACGCCGGAGGACGGATACTATCTTGCGAACTTATCTTTGAAGGAGGTGCCTTGGTCTTCTTTGAGCGCAATTATGCGTTTTTCCGATGCATTTCAGCGGACGGCATTGATCCGCGTCGAAGACGGTGAGATCTATGTCACGATACGGGTGGGTGAAACGGATACGCTCAAAGCGCTGTTTGTGGGGACGTCCGAGGCATATCGCTTGGCGGTCGGCACCAGATTTCCGATGCTCGGGGATAAAAATATTCCCGATGGCGCGTGGCGCACCGAGGAACTGACCGTCGCTTGGGCGGCCGAGGGCAATCTAAATCCCGACAACAACCGGTACTGGCGCGACGATGTAACGTTTGATGTCGATCCCGTGCTGAAACACGCTGATGTGACATTCAAATTGGACAACATCGCCGAGGACGTATATGTACGGGGTCTGATGACTGTCAACAAGAACAACAACGGCCTTCGCGGCGCCTCTTACGCCCCCAACATGGGTCTGTTCATAGATGAAGGCAACTTGGTAAAGCTCCCGGACTATACCGACTACCGAGCGGCGATAGAAGGTGGGATGCCGACAGTTGCGGACTGGGGCTATGACATTACGTTAAAATTATCCGAAAACGGACTGACACCTTTTAACGGTGCAAAGGAGGTAGTGGAGTATATGCTCTCCCCGTCGATTTCGGTGACGGTTGCGGAGGGCGGGATCGCGGTCGATCTCGTCAAAAAGGCGGATGTCGACCCAAGGATCACTTCTGTCAGCGAGAAGACGGAAGGCTTTGAATCTTCCCTTTTGTTTTTATACGGATATAACGCAAGCAGTTTCCGGGAAATTCCGGAAGGCGACGACGGCGACTTTACCCTGCGTTTCCCGGCCGCGGACGAGTTGTCCTTCTATAAGACGTTCGCGTTCGGCAAGACGATACTCATAGGGTGGCACACCAATGAATGG
>JAISGB010000142.1 GCA_031263335.1 Eubacteriales Family XIII. Incertae Sedis bacterium | reverse complement strand
CTTCACCAAGGGGATCATATCCGTGATGATGTTGACGTCGGAACTGTCGAGACAGATGGGCGTTTCCACGGTGTCCTGTACAAGCCCGATGAGCCATTCCATCGTTTCCTTCTCGACCTCGGGGGCCGTACCCGCGCAGACGTCGATGTAGGCGGCGCCGAATTCCGTTTGCTTGATCGCCAACGATTTGATGTAATCCTCATCCTTCTCGTTGATCGCTTTCAGCGTGGCAGGGATGAAACCGTTGATTTTTTCCCCGATAATGATCATGGCCTGTTCTCCTTTCGACAGCAACGTAATACAATCCGGCGCAATACGCCGCGTCGGCGGCAACCGGGCCGTTTTCCTACCTATTATGATATAATCCGCGCGCGACGTGTTCAATACTACCGATGGTTTGATAATTTCAATCCCTAATCCTACAAAATGTATGATGGTCCAAAGCGGGTATTGTGTACGCGATCCGAGTATGATACCATGGGGTTATCATGAAGTCAAAGGAGGTTGCCATGCACGACGGAAATCACGGACACGGAGGCGCGTCCCCGCACGCGGAGGCCGGGGGGCGACAGATACAGGCGGTATTGGCCTTCCTGTTGGAACACAATCGGCATCACGCCTCGGAGTTGCGCGAATTGAGCGCAAAGTTGCGGGTCGCGCATCGGACCCGGGCGGCGGAATTGCTGGACGGGAGCGCGGACGACATGGACAGGGCGAACGAAAAACTCGCCGAAGCCGTCGCCGCGGAACAGGAGGCGAACGCATAATGTGCCTTTCAACGGTCTATCTCGAATCCGCGCGGGAACCCCTGTGCGAATACGTGACAAACGTCCGCGTGTCGGACGGCCGGATCGCGCTGACCGACGTGATGGGGAACGAAGTCCTGATCGACGGAAGCATCAGCAAGATCGATCTCATCAAGAACACCATCCTGATCACTGACCGGCGTATTCCAACAGCTTGAACGAGAACAACAGATACCACATGTCCACATTGTCGTCCAAGCACAGGCCCGTGATCTCCCGGATGCGATCGAGGCGATAGAGGAAGGTGCTCCGGTGGATGAACAGTTCCTTGGCCGTGTTCACGGATCGCAGGTTGTTCTTCAGGAATACGTACAGCGTCCGATACAGATCCGTGCGGTGTTTCGCGTCGTGCGCCTTCAGCTTCAACAGCTCCGGGGCGCACAACATCTGCGCGGGCAGGCGGGTCATGCAACTTTCCAACAGGAATGCCTCGACGACGTCCCGGAAACGGTGCATCGCGGTATAGGGCTTGCGACGGGGTCCGACATCCAAGGCCGCGCTCGCCTGTTGGTAATACTGCTTGAAGTTTTCGAACCCGGAGAACACGTTGCTGACGCCCGCTTTCAGGTTGTTGTCCTGAAGGAAACCCAAGAGCGCGGTCTCGATGCGATCCGCGTCCCCGTCATAGAAGGCCAGATTGAAGACCCCCACGATACAGTTGTCATATTCGAATACGCATTGCTCCGCGAAGGCCGATCGGATGCTGTCGCAGATGAAGTGCAGGGTGCGATTCCTGAAATCGAGGATGTCGGCAAAGACCTTCGCGCAGATAAACGTATGTTCCCGTTGCCAACCCAAACCGTTCAACTGTTGCTCGATGTATCTTGAATCGCTGTACTCCCCGGAGAGGATGCCCGTCATGATCCGAGAGAGGACGGCCTCTTCCGTCGATTCGTTCAGGACAAGCCCGATGGCGAGCTGGATGAACAGGGAGAGGTGTTCGAGCAGGGCGGCGTCGCCCTCCGTCAGCTCGCGGGAAAATTCGATGACGATGAGGCGGTATTTGAATTTGCCCTGTTGGGAGAGGTTCACGTAGAGCGCGTGCCGATCGTTGATGCTGAGCGGAACCACGTCCCCGCGCCCCCGGGAACGGTTCCTGCCGCTCTTGTCCGACTTCATCAGATAGGGCAACCGCTTGTTGTCGAGTACGGGCAACAACGCGGGTTCGTCGCGATAGACATCCGAGACAGCGATGGAGGTGAAGTTGCCGTCGTGCAGGATGAGGGGATTGCCCAACACCGGCGTGCTGGCGTCGATCATCGCCTGGACGTCCGATCCCTTGTTCAGGAGATCCTGCAGACATTCGTCCCACTTCGCGCAGCGCGCGTAGACCTCCTGCACCGCGTTGTGGAGTTCAAACACGGAGACGCCGCCGTCGAACGCGAACACCGTCTCGAAACGTTCCGGAAGCCTCCCCGCGTCTCCGACGACCAAGGCGACGGAGGCCGCGCGTTTGGGCGGGAGGGAGATCGCCGACGCATCCTCGACGAGATAGATCTGTCCGTCGCGAAAAACATCCTGCCCCCGCGCAAACAGGACTTTCTCCAACGACAACTCGCCGCCGATATGCCCAAAGGAGGAGATCGCGTACCGACCTTCCAAGGCGTCATGTATCAGATCCGCGCTGATCTTCATGTTTCATCCTCCCATCCCGCCGCCGCGGGCGACGTCAAACCCTTTTGCGCGTCCCCCGGCGCGCCCGGCCGTCAACCCCTGCTGAGCCGATTCAGGCGCTTGATGACGATCTCCCCGACGACGGCGACATCCTCCGCAGAAAAGGCAGCGGCAAAGTTTCGGTCGAACAAGAATTGCGCGGAAGGCGAAAACTCCGCATCCCCCTCCCACAGCAGGATGCGCATGGGCAAGCCGTCCATGAATTCAAACCCGTATCCGACGTCGCAATGCCCGTCCGTACAGGGACGCGCGCCCGGTACGCGCGCCATGGCCGCGCGGAACGCATTCGTGTCGCGACCGAACGCGCGCGCGAAACGATCGATGACCCGCCCCCGAAAATTCGTGTCGTACACCGCGCCCCACGGTAATTCGCGGTAGGCGACCGCGTCTCCCGTCTCCGGCGCGCGCAACCCCTCACACAGATACCGCAGGATCAATATCTCCTCATAGGGATCGATCGACGATTCCCCCGCGCCGTCCGATACGCGAAACTCGGGAAAGGCCGCCGCGCGTTCCTCCCCCATGATCCGAAAGACGAAGGCGGCGCGTTCGCGCGAAAAGGACAGACCGCAACGCAGTGATATCGCATCCGGCGAAAGATTCCGATAGATTGCGGCATAGTGATCGAGGGGCGCCCGCGTCATTTGATCGCGATGATCCGGCTCGTTCGCCGTCGGTCGCGCGGCGCGGACCGACGGCGACCCCGACCTTCCCCCGCTCATTGAAACAGGCTCCCGTCGGTATGGGGCAGAAAGCAAGCGGCGATGAATTCATCCATATAGCCGGGACACGAGGACAGTTCCAGATAGGTCATGCCGTCCGCGATCCTCGATACCGATTCTCGGGCGGATTCCGAAATGAGCATCCCGTACGCGCCCAACAGGGAGGTGTTCCCGATGTAATGGTACTTCGTTCGCGGGATGTTCGGGAGCATACCGGTCATGATCGTATGCTCGATGTCGATCGCGCTCCCGATGCCGCCCGCGACATAGACGCCGTCGATGTCGCCCTCGCCCATCTCCATCGTCCCGAGCAGGGTCCGGATCGCGGAATAGACGGAGCCTTTGGCGCGGATGAAATTGTCGATATCCGCCTCGTTGAGGGATATCTCAAGCCCGTTCGCCGCCTCCGATGCGCGGCAGAGGATGTACCTTCCCATGCCCCATTCATCCCGGGCGATCCGCTCCCCTTCGCCGAGGAATTTTCCCCGCGCGTCGATGATCCCGCAACGAAACAGTTCCCCGACCGCGTCGATCAGGCCGGAGCCGCAGAGTCCCGCGGGCTTTTGACCCGTCGTCCCGATCACGCTCAGGCGCGGCGCCCCCGTCGATTCGTCGATGGCGCAGGCCTCGATGGCGCCGTCGGTGGCCCTCATGCCGCAACTGATCTCGCCGCCCTCAAAGGCCGGACCCGCAGAACAGGCGCAGGCCACGAGAAACTCCCGGTTGCCCAACACGATCTCCCCATTCGTACCCAGATCGACGAAGAGGGAGATGTCCTCCCTGCGGTGAATGCCCGAGGCGAACACCCCGGCCGTGATGTCCCCGCCCACATAACTGCCGACGGCGGGGGCAAGGAAGGCGTCGCCGCCGGGATGTACGCCGATGTCCAGATCGAAGCCGGAGAGTCCGGTTACGCCGAAAAAGGCCGGCACATACGGCTCCATGCGCAGATGGTTCCCGTACACGCCGAGCAGGAGATGCGCCATGGTCGTATTGCCCGCGACAGCAATACGGCAGACGGAATCCGCGTCCCTGTCCACGCGCTCGCACAGCCGTCGCGCGAGGGGCGCGACGCACTCGGCGGTCACCGCCGTACGCAACCGCTCGAGGCCGCCCGGCTTCGCGCTCTCGATGAGACGGTTGATCACGTCGGCGCCGTAACGGATCTGCCCATTTCCCGCCGAACCGAAGGCGATGGGTTCGCCTGTGGACAGATCGGCCAAGAGCGCGGAGACGGTCGTGGTTCCGATATCCACGGCGAGTCCGAGCGGAAACTCCGGCCGCGCGGACACGTCCAAGATCCGCGACTCCCCGTCCCGCCGCCGCAACAGACAGGACACGGAAAACGCCGATTCCCGCAACAGACGCGGCAGTTTTCGCAGGGCGGACGGATCGATCGAGACTTCCTCCTCCTTGCAACCCAACGCGTCCGCCGCGCCGCGCCGCAGACGTTCCGCGTCCGCCCGGGCGTCATGCAGGTCGGGTTCTTTCAATTGAACGGGCAGGGACGCCAAGGTACATTCCGACGCCCGATCCGGGATCGCGGCGCGAAAGGATTGAAACGCGGCGCCCTCGATCAACCCCTTCATATCCCCCACCCGTATGCGGTTTCGATAGGCGAGGGCGGCCTCCGGAACAACCACCGTCAGATCCCCCGACACGACGGTCGCGCACGCGAGGCGATAGCCCTCCCGCAGTTCCTCCGGCGAAATATGCGTATGCCCCTCTGCGCCGGCCTGTCCCGCAACGACCCGAACCTTGCATTTGCCGCAGGTCCCGTTGCCCGAACAGGGCGCGTCGATGGGAACGCCGACCCTTTTCGCAACGTCGAGGACGGATTCGCCCCGCCGTGCGCGGACGGTCACGGAATCCTCGCCCTCCGGGTGAAACACCAATTCGAAATCCATGTCGTACTCATACATACATGTGCATCCTCTCCCAAAATAAGTCCCACGTTTGATTGTATGAGTTGTCGACCTCAAAGTCAAGCGGTTTACACAACCGAAAAACCCCTATATAATTGTATGGTTACTACTCAAGGGTTCAATCAAAACTACTCGACGGTCGCGATAGTTTTGATGGAGTTCGGGTTCCAATGCCTGTTTTGGCTCCCCGGAGCGTACACAGACGTACGTGAGGAAGACAA
>JAISGB010000113.1 GCA_031263335.1 Eubacteriales Family XIII. Incertae Sedis bacterium | reverse complement strand
TTTGACCGCAGCGTGGTCGACGAGATCTTCCGTGTGAAAAATCAGGAGGCGTTCGACGCTTCGCGGGAGGTCGCGCGGAAGGAAGGACTCTTGATCGGCATCTCCTCCGGCGCGGCGCTGTTCGCCGCGACCAATATCGCGAGGCGCAGGGAATACGAAGGGAAGAACATCGTCGTGATCCTTCCGGACACCGGCGAGCGTTATCTGTCGACCGCCCTGTTTCCCGCCGACAATACATGAAAAACATCAAATCAAAAATAGCGTGACCGTTGAGTAGTTACAACAAAGGAGGATGTAAATGCCAAGATGTGAAAAGCCCGTGGAACGTCCGCGCTATTCGTGCATGTTGGGCGGCGTACTCGCCACGGCCGGCGCATTGCCCAAGACGATCCCGATCGTGCATGGCGCGCAGGGGTGCGGAGGCTCGCTTTCGCAGGCGTTTGCGCTCGGCGGCGCCTATGGGACCGGGTATGCCGGAAACAGCGCGATCCCGAGCACGAATATCGCCGAGTCGGAGGTCATTTTCGGCGGCGAGGACAAGCTGCGCGAGGAGCTCAAGGGTGTGTTTGAGGTCATGAAGGGGGATCTGTTCGTCGTGACGACCGCGTGTATGACGGACATCATCGGGGACGACGCAAAGGCCGTGATCGACGGCATGGCCCCGTTTCCGTCGCCGGTGCTCTTTCTCGAGACGGGCGGCTTCAAAGGCAATTCCTATTACGGTTACGGTCGCCTGATCGAGGAATTGTTCCTACAATACATACCCAAGTCGGAAGAAAAGGATCCGAAGACGGTCAACCTCTTCGGCCTCGTCCCCGCCTACGACCCGTTTTTTCGGGGCGATTTGGACGAGATCAAGCGCGTGTTGCGCAGGATCGGCCTGAATGTCAACACCTTTCTCACGAACGACCAGACGCAGGAAAATCTGCTCGGCGCGGGAAAGGCTTCGCTCAACATCGTCGTTTCGAGGCTCTACGGGGTGGACGCGGCAAAGACGGCGAAGGAGACGCACGGCGTCGATTATTTGGTGACGGATCTGCCGATCGGAGCCGTCGCGACCAACGCGTTTGTGCGGCTCGTCGCGGAGAAGATCGGCGCGGACGAACGGATCGTCGATGCTGTGCTGGCGGAGGAGACGAAGAATTATTATACCTACGTGGATCGTTGCACGGATTTGATCGCCGACACGGATTTCCAAAACTACGCCGTGGTGGTCGCGAACGGTACGGAGGCGTTGCCCTACGCCAAATATTTGGACAATGAGATCGGTTGGATTCCGACGCATATCTTCGTCACGGACGATCTCGATGAGGAACAGAGGGCTGTGATCGCGCGGGAGTTCGAACGGATCGCCTTCGAGAACCGGCCGGAGCTGATCTTTGAGCCGGACACGTACAGGATACAACAGTATATCGAGCAGGGGACGCCGCAGTTTGTCGCCGACCAATATTATGAGACCATCTCGCCGGCCTTCGTACTCGGCAGCACGATCGAACGGCGGCTTGCCGAGGTACTGAACGGGCCGTTCCTGTCCGTCAGTTTCCCGATCATCAATCGGATCGTTGTGAACCGAGGGTATGCGGGATTCCGAGGCGGACTGACATTGCTTGAGGATCTGATCAGCGCCCAGCTTACGGCGCGGTAAGGAGGAGAACGCCATGACAAAGGAAACACGCGCCGGCGCGCCGGCCGATCGGGTCGGAGCGCGGGAAGTGAAGGATCGGGCGACATCCCGGGAACAGCGTATACTCGACATCAACTTCGACACGAAGTTCCCCGAAAAACGGGAGATCACGCGCAAGACGGGCCATGCCTACGGCGGCCGGGTCGACGACATCATCGACAACGCGTGCGCGGGTTGCCTCGCGAATTGTGAACGCACGTTTTCTCAGACCTCGTTCTGCCAGATGGGCGTTGCGACCCTCATCGGATTTTCGATCAAGGATTCGGTCGTCATCATGCACGGGCCGGTCGGGTGCGGATCGCAGAGCCATTTCATGGATTTTACGATTCGGCTCTATGGGTTGCAACGCGGTAAGCAGATGGCGAACGCCCGATGGTTCAGCACGAACCTGTCCGAGTCGGAGGTCATCAACGGCGGGGAACAGAAGTTGCGCGACGCCATCCTCGAAGCGGACAGGCGGTTTCGTCCGAGCGCGATCTTTGTATGCATGACCTGCGCGCCGTCGATCATCGGGGACGACATCGACAGCGTACTCGAGGAACTGAGATCGGAAACGACGGCGCCGCTCGTACCCCTGCATTGCCCGGGCTTTAAGGCGCGTGTGTTTTCCTCCGCCTACGACGTCGTCTATCACGGCATCCAACGTGCGGGCTTTGACTTTGAGCCGATCCCCTACATCGATTACGAACCCTTCAATCCGGACGATCCGGATTACGAACTCAAGGTCAGGCAGTACCAATATACGCGGAGCCGGACGATCAATCTCTACAATGCGGTCTCGATCGGCGCGCAGGACGAGGCGGAGATACGGCGTCTGCTCGAAGCGCTCGGGCTGAATGTGCGCTTTTTTGTGGAATTCAGCCATCCGGACGACTGGCGGTTCATCACGGAGGCGGCGCTCAATGTCGCGATGTGCCATGTACACGATCTGTATTTCCTCGAATATCTGAAACAGCGCTTCGATATGCCGTACATCCTGCCGACGATCCCCGTGGGGAGCAGCGCCACGCGCGGGTTTGTCACGGAGATCGCGCGGTTCTTCGGCCTCGAAGACGCGGCGAAAAAGTTGCTCGACAAGGAAGAGGCGAAACTGAAGGGGGCGCTGAAGCCGATCAGGGAGCGCGTCAAAGGCAAGAAAGTCATCATCGGCGGCGGTTATATGCGCGTTGGCACGGCCGGACTGCTCGCGGACGAGATCGGCATGGCGGTCGCCGGTATGCGCAATTTCAATTATGACACATACGGGAACCAACTCTTTCAGGAGATCGAGGACACGCTCGGGAACGTCCCGACCGCGATTTCCAACCAGAGTTCGGAACTCGTCAATATGGTGAAGAAGCTGAAGCCGGACATCGCAATCTCGCATCCCGGCCTCGGCATCTGGATGAACAAGCTCGGCGTACCCTCGATCGCGCTCTTTTCACAGCGCTTTACCTTCTTCGGGTACAAGGGCGCGTATGAGCTTGCGCGGCGCATCGACCGAACGTTGGCAAACAGAAATTATTCCAAAAACCTGAGCCGCAATATCGAGTTGCCCTACTTGGAATCTTGGTATGAGAAGCCTTACAACCATTACATCCTGGATAAATCCGGGGAGGTTGTCGGCGCCGAGGCGATATAGCGGATCGATCGACGGGCGGGAAAACACGGTGGTTTTCCGGATTGAAAAGCGAAGGAGAAGGACATGACGAAAACGATCAAACAAATCGCGATCTACGGGAAGGGAGGCATCGGGAAATCCACGACCACCTCGAATCTGAGTGCGGCGTTGTCCGATATGGGGTACAAGGTGATGCAATTCGGTTGCGACCCGAAGGCCGACTCGACGAATACGCTGCGCGACGGCACCTATATCCCGACCGTGCTCGAACTCTTGCGGGACAAGGGCAAGGTCGATCCGCACGAAGC
>JAISGB010000237.1 GCA_031263335.1 Eubacteriales Family XIII. Incertae Sedis bacterium | reverse complement strand
CCGTCCACAAAGACGGGATCCGCGTTCACCGTCCGCTTTGAGACCGCAACCGTCTTGGCGTCGATGTCCAGCACGCGACCGTTCTCGAGGAGCAGGATGTGATCGGCGGGGATGCCGAGATCCTCCGCGATCCCGGCGTGGCAGTGCAGATGCCTGTATTCCCCGTGTACCGGCATGAAATACTTGGGCTTGATGAGGGAGAGCATCAACTTCAATTCCTCTTGGCAGGCGTGGCCGGAGACATGGATGTCCGCGATGTCGGAATAGATCACCTCGGCGCCGGTCATGAGCAACTTGTTTACCACGTTGGACACGCTGATCTCGTTGCCGGGAATGGGACTTGACGATAATATTATTTTGTCACCCTTCTTGACGGAGACGGCGCGATGCTCCTTGTTCGCCATCCGCGCGAGGGCCGACATGGGTTCCCCTTGGCTTCCCGTGGTGATGACGACCAGATCCTTGTCGGGAATGTGCCTTATCTCGTTCTGATCGACGAGGACGTTCTTGGGTATCTTGATATATCCGAGATCCATGGCCAGATCCAACACCTTGAGCATGCTGCGTCCGGACAGGGCCACCTTGCGCTTGAACTTCACCGCCGTGCTGATGATGGTCTGTATGCGGTGGACGTTCGAGGCGAAGGTGGCGATGATGATCCGTGATTTCGAGCCTCGGAATATGTTCTCCATCACCGTCTCCATGCTCTGTTCGGATTCCGTATAACCCTTTCTGATGGCGTTCGTGCTGTCGGAGAGCATCAACAGGACGCCCCTGCTGCCCACCGAGGCCAACTTTCGGAAATCGATGGGTTCGCCGTCCACGGGCGTATAGTCCACCTTGAAGTCCCCCGTGTGGAAGATGAGGCCGACGGGCGTCTCGATGGCGAAACAGAGGGCGTCGGCGATGGAATGCGTGACACGGATCGCCTCGACGCCGAACGGTCCCACGGAGAACTTCATCCCCGCGTGGATCGTCCGCAGATCCGCCTTCAGCCGATGTTCCGTCAGTTTGCTTTCCACGAGGCCGAGCGTGAGTTTCGTACCGTAGATCGGCGTCTGCACCTTCTTCAACAGATAGGGGATGCTTCCGATGTGATCCTCATGTCCGTGCGTGAGGATCAACCCCTTCACCTTCTCCCGGTTTTCTTCCAGATATGTGAAGTCGGGAATAACGATGTCGATTCCGAACATCTCGTCCTCCGGGAACGACATCCCGCAGTCCACAAGGAGGATGTTCTCGCCGTATTCGAGGGCGGTTATATTCTTTCCGATCTCGTTCAGACCGCCGAGCGGGATGAGCTTCAGCGTCCCCTTTGACCCCGAACCGCGTTCGACCGCCGCCCCGCTGCGTCCGCCGCGCTTACCCATGTCCGGCGCCGCTTCCGCACCCTTGATCGATGTGCGCTTCATCTTGTTGCCGCCCTTTGCGGGCAGTTCCTTCGCACCGGCGCCGCGTTCGGGCTTTCTGCGTCCCGATCGCTTGCCCGCGCCCCCGGTCGTCGGCGCGTTTGTCGCGCCCGCCGTTTCGCCTCCGGTTTTTGTCGCTTTTCTGTGTCCGACGCCGCGCTTCCCGGCGCCCGCATTCTCGGCCTTCGCCGATCTTCTGAAATCACGGGGTTTGTACTTGTTGTCTGTCATTTTGTCTGTCATTGATTTTAACCTTCTTTTCTTACTCTCCTGTGACGTATTTTTAATTTAAGTTTTAAATAGCTATCTTTTAATTGCCTTTTACTACTATATTTACCAACTTATTCGGCACGCCGATCACGCGGATCACCTCCTTGCCCGCGATCAGCGTCCGAACCCTTTTCTCGCGATTCACCGCCGCGATCAGATCGTCCGTGCCGAGGCCGCCGCTTACGCGCAGTTTTTCCTTCACCTTCCCGTTGATCTGGACCACGATCTCCACCGTGTCCCGCGCGAGGACGTCCGCGTCGTAGGTCGGCCACTGTTCGTCATACACGAAACCCGTGTGGCCCGTCTCCGCCCAAAGCTCCTCGCAGAGATGCGGCGTGAAGGGCGAGAGGAGCAGGATCAGGTTGCGCTCCGCCGCCTTCAGCAACGCGGGATTGGCTGCGGCGCCCTTATACCTGTACAGAGCGTTGACGAACTCCATGATGGCGCTGATGGCGGTGTTGAAATTGAATCGCCCGCCGATATCGTCTCCCACCTTCTTGATCGCGGCGTGCATGGCGAAGGACAGCTCCTTGTCCGCATCCTCCGTGACCGCCTCATAGCGATCGGGCGCGTCCCGCGTGACCTCCCGCAGGCCCGCGACCAATCGGTAGACGCGGTTCAGGAAACGATAGCTGCCCTCGACGCCCGTATCGGACCATTCCAATTCCTTCTCCGGCGGCGAAGCGAACAGGATGAAGAGCCGAACGGTATCCGCGCCGAACCGTTCGACCAAGTCCTCGGGGGACACCACATTGCCCAAGGTCTTCGACATCTTCGTGCCGTCCTTCAACACCATGCCCTGCGTCAGCAACCGGGTGAAGGGTTCCCGTACGGGGGAATGACCGATGTCGTACAGGAACTTGTTGAAAAAACGGGCGTAGAGCAGATGCAATATCGCGTGTTCCACCCCACCGATGTACTGATCCACGCCCATCCAGTAGTCCGCCCTGCCCTTCGCGAAGATCTCATCCGTGTTCCGGGCGTCCGTATAGCGCAGATAATACCACGAGGAGTCGAGAAAGGTATCCATGGTGTCGATCTCCCGCTCGGCCGGCCCGCCGCACGCGGGGCAGACGGTCTCGCGAAAGGACTTGCTCGTCGTCAGGGGGGATTCGCCCTTCCCCGTGAATTCCACATCGGTCGGCAGAAGCACGGGCAGGTTTTCCTCCTTTTCGGGAACCCAACCGCAGACGGGGCAGAATACCATGGGGATCGGCGTCCCCCAGTAACGCTGCCGCGAAATGAGCCAGTCCCGGAGCCTGTAATTGACGGATTTTTGGCCCAATCCGTTCTGTTCCAGATGCGCGGCGATCCGTTCGCCGGCCTCCCTGTTCCCGAGTCCGTCAAAGGGTCCCGAGTTGATCATCGTACCCTCCGCGACGAACGATTCCGTCATATGCTCCAAATCCGTTCCGTCGCCCGGATCCACGACGGGGATGATCTCAAGGCCGTACTTCGTCGCGAAATCAAAATCCCTCGTGTCGTGCGCCGGCACCGCCATGATGGCGCCCGTGCCATAGTCCATGAGGACGTAGTTGGCGATATAGATGGGGACCTCCTTGCCGTTCATGGGATTGACGGCATATCGACCGATGAACAGCCCTTCCTTCTCCAAGGTGGTGGCGCTCCGATCGATGTCGCTCAAATACTGAAGCTTTTCGAGAAAGGCGTCGACCGACGCCTCATACACGCCGCCGGCCACCAAGGGGCGCACATAGGGGTGTTCGGGCGCCAAAACCATATAGGTGACGCCGTACAGCGTGTCCGGCCGCGTGGTGAATATCCGCAGATCCCGGTCAAATCCGACGATGGGGAAATCCGCCTCCGCGCCGACGCTCTTCCCGATCCAGTTCTTCTGCATGGTCTTGACCTTGGACGGCCAGTCGGTGAGTCCTTCGAGATCCGCGAGCAACCGTTCGGCGTAGTCGGTGATCTTCAGATACCATTGCTCCAATTCCCGCTTCCCGACCGGCGTGCCGCAACGCTCGCAGAGACCGTCCGCGACCTGTTCGTTGGCCAAGACGGTTTCGCAGGACGGACACCAATTGACGGGGTTCTTCTTCTTGTAGGCCAACCCTCGCTTGAAGAATTGAACGAATATCCACTGGGTCCACCGATAGTAGGCCGGATCGCAGGTCGCGACCTCGCGCCCCCAATCGTAGGCGAAGCCCATGAGTTCCAATTGTTCGCGCATGGCCGTGATATGTTCCGACGTCCATCTGTTGGGATGTATGCCGTTTTTGATCGCCGCGTTCTCGGCGGGCAACCCGAACGCGTCCCATCCCATGGGATGCAGGACATTGCGCCCCCGCATCTTCAGGAAGCGCGCCGCCACATCGCCGATGGCATAGTTCCGCACATGCCCCATGTGGATCTTGCCCGAGGGATAGGGGAACATCTCCAGCAGATAGTATTTTTCCCCGTCCGCGTCCTCCGAAACCCGAAACGCCTCCGCCTCGGCCCATCGTTCGCGCCATTTCTTCTCGATGGCTTTGAAATCGTATGTCTCTCGCATATGCTCTCTCCCATTCTTGCATCCATGCCGTCCTACGGCACAAACAAGCCATGAACCTTGCCGTCTGTCCGCTTTCCTTCTGCGGCACAAACGAACCATGAAACTTGCCGCCCGCCCGCGTTCTCTATTCGCCCATATCGACGATGATCCCATCGCTCCAGATCTTCTCGATCTGATAGGTGT
>JAISGB010000157.1 GCA_031263335.1 Eubacteriales Family XIII. Incertae Sedis bacterium | reverse complement strand
GTGGGGATATTTCAGGCCATTGCGCTCCTGCCCGGCATCTCCCGATCCGGCTCGACCATCGTCGGCGGATTGTTCCTCGGATTTACGAAGGAACTGGCCGTGAAATTCGCATTTCTCATCTCCATCCCGTCGGTGCTGGGGGCTGTGTTGTTGGAGATCCCCGGTGTGCTGAAGGAAGGACTCGCGGGCGAGATGTTGACGCCGACTGTCGTGGGCGCCGCCGTGGCCGCCGTGGCGGGTTACGCGGCGATCAAGGTGATGATACGCGCGGTGACGAGCAAGAAGCTCTTGGTTTTCTCCGTCTACACTTGGGCGTTGGGTCTTGCCGTTGTAATTTATCAGATAGTAAGATAGAATGAATAAGGTGACAGATATCGTATTTTGAAGGTTTGCGACGCTTTGCGCGTCAATTGCGCGTCAAAAGAAAGCGGTGCGCGTTTTGACGGGCTGAAACGGAAGGGCGGGTGATAATGGCGGTTTCAGGCAAGAAAACGACAAGAACAAAGACGAAAAAAACATCCGCTTCCGGCAGGAAGCCGGCGAAAAATACGGCCTCCTCGAAGGAGAACGAGCAACTGTTGCGATCGCGTCTGCGAGAAGACATCTCGGCGATCGTCTCCGTCGCGGTGGGCGCTTTTCTCATCTTTGCCCTCTTTGTCGCCGCAGCCGGGAAGGTGGGCGTCGGCGTCTCCGTTTTCCTCAAGGGCTGTTTTGGCGGCGTCGCCTATGTCTTGCCCTTTGCGTTCATCGTGTGCGGCGTGTGGCTGTTTATGCGACGGACGAAACAAGGAAACATCCGTTCGATCGTGTTGATCGTTCTGATCTTCGTCGTGTTGCAGTTGATCGGCGCCGCCTACTATCTCCGTTCCGGTTCGAACCCCCTCGGGAACGCCGGTTTCGGGGAGATATTCGATCTCAGCGCTTCCGGAGAGAGCGGCGGCATTGTCGGTATGTATATCGGCGCGCTCTTGGTGCGTCTGATCGGCAAGGCAGGACTCTATATTTTCAGCGTCGTCGTCCTCCTCATCGCCTTGCTGTTGCTCTTTAATACGCCCCTCTCCCCCTATGTCCGACGGGCGGCGGAAAAGCGCGCCGAAGCGCGGGCGCAAAGAGATGCGGCGCGGGAGGAGGACGAGGCGGAGGAAGCGGATCGGGCCTTCGAAACGGGCGCGTCGGACGCGCGGGAAGAGCCGGAACCGGGGACGGAACCCGGCGGGCGCGGCCTCTTTGCGGGTTTTGGCCGGCGTCTGCGCGGCGGGAACGGCGGATCGGAGGGGGCCGGAACGGAAGATTTCGAACCCTCGCCGAAGCGCGCGCGGAACCGGGCGAACATCATCGAGACGGTGAAGCAAGGCGCCATCCTCGCGGACGACGACGCGGATCCGGATCGGCCGGAGGGCGACGACGAGGAAGCCGCGGAGACGGGATTCGGTCTGGAACCGCCTTTTCGCGGCGGTCCGGGCATCGGCTTGGATCGGGAATCGGATACGGGTTGGCCACAGGCGCTCGGACTCGATCCGGAGGCGCGATCCGACGGGGATCTGCCGGCCGACGCGCGGGAAGACACCCTTGACGCCGGCTTTGGAGGCGTGAAAGACGAGCCGTTCACGGAGGCGGACATCGGCGCGAATCCGGCCGATCGGTCGCCGGCCGCGAAATCCCTCCGTCCGTCCGCGTTCGTCGCGGGCGCGGTTGCGGATACGGGGTTCGGTCGCTCGGAAGCCTTGGACAACTACAAGCTCCCGCCCGTCAACCTGTTGAACAAGGGGCCGAAGGCCGTGCGGACGGAGAATGCCCAAGAGCTGAAATTCAAGGCGCGGAAGTTGGAAAAGACCCTCAGTGATTTCAAGGTGGACGCGAATGTGATCAATGTCACGGTCGGTCCCACCGTAACGCGCTATGAGGTGGAGCCCGACGTGGGCGTGAAGATCCAGAGCATCAAGAGCCTCGAACCCGATCTGGCGCTCAAACTCGAGGTGAAGAGCGTACGGGTCGTCCCCATGCCGGGCCAAGCCGTGATCGGCATCGAGGCGTACAACGCCAATACGAACATCGTTACGTTGCGCGAGATCATCGATTCTCCGGAGTTTCGCGCGGAGGATTCGAAGATCGCCTTCGTCCTCGGCAAGAATATCTCCGGCAAGCGGATTATCGCCGATCTGAACAACATGCCCCATCTGCTGATCGCCGGCACCACGGGCAGCGGCAAGAGCGTCTGCATCAACAGCATCCTGCTCAGCATCCTCTACCGCGCGAAGCCGGACGAGGTGAAGCTCATCCTCGTGGATCCCAAGGTGGTGGAGTTGAAGAGTTACAACGACATCCCCCATCTGCTCGTACCCGTGGTCACGGATCCGGAGCGGGCGGCCACCGCGTTGAACTACGCGGTTACGCTCATGAATGAACGATACAAGAAGTTCGCGGAATACAATGTCCGCAATTTGGACGGGTACAACGGGCGGCTGAAGCGGGAGGGGCGGCTCGAGGATGTGTTGCCGCGCATCGTCATCGTGATCGACGAATTGTCCGATCTGATGATGATCGCGCCCGCCAAGGTGCAGGAATCCATCTCTCGCCTCGCGGCCATGGCGCGGGCGGCCGGTATGCACCTCATCGTGGCGACCCAACAGCCCTTGGCGTCCATACTGACCAGCGTCATCAAGGCGAACATCCCCTCGCGCATCGCGTTCTCCGTTTCGTCGAACTCCGCGTCCCGCGTCATACTCGACGAGTCGGGCGCGGAGCGGTTGCACGGCAACGGCGACATGCTGTTCAGCCCCGTGGGTACGCGCGAACCCATGCGCATACAGGGTTCCTTCGTGTCCGACAGCGAGGTACACAAGGTGACGGATTACATCAAGAAGGAGATGGATCCGGCCTACAGCCCCGACGTCCTTCAGGCGGTGAGCGGCGAGGTGACGGGTCAATTGGTGGACGACGAGGACGATCTGTTCCGTGACGCCGTGGAGATGGTGGTCGGCGCGAAACAGGCGTCCGTCTCCATGATACAGCGGCGTTTTCGCATCGGTTACAATCGGGCGGCCAGATTGGTGGATATGATGGAGGAACGGGGGATCGTCGCGGCCAGCGACGGCACGAACAAGCCGAGGAAGGTGCTCATGGGCGAAGCGCAACTCGGGAATTTTCTCGGATCCGGCGCGGCGCTTGCGGACGATGCGCCGCCTTTCGACATCGGCGATGGGGATGATTGAGTCCGGAGGCGTTTCGTTACTCGGGGGAGGGCAATGAGCAGAATCTATATAGACACCCTCGGGTGCTACAAAAATACGGAGGATTCGGAGCGGGCGGCGGGTCTGCTCGCGGAGGCGGGGCATGCGTTCGTGTCCGACGCGGCCGAGGCCGACATCATCCTCATCAACACCTGCGGGTTCATCGAGGATGCGAAGCGCGAGTCGCTTGACCGCGTATTGGAGATGATCCCCTATCGCGAAGCGGGAAAGCGGCTCATCGTGAGCGGCTGTCTCGCGCAACGCTACCCGGACGAGCTTTTCGCGGAACTGCCGGAGGCGGATGTGATCATGGGCGTGAACGATTACGGGCGATTGCCCGCGATCGTGGACGAGCTGACGCGCGGTGAAGGGATTGAGGGACGCAGGCTCCGCGCCGACGGGAAGGCCGGCCTCTTGCTCGGTCCCCGCCGCGCGCTCACGCCGCGCGCAAGCGCATTGTTGAAGGTGGCCGAGGGTTGTGACAATCGTTGCGCCTATTGCGCCATTCCGTCGATCCGCGGACCCTATCGCAGCGTTCCCGCCGAGGAACTCGTTCGTGAGACGGAACGGCTTGCGTCGGAGGGCGCGAAGGAGATCGTCCTCATCGCCCAAGACGTCAGCGCCTACGGGACGGATATCCACGGGCGACGCGTTGCCTTGCCGGAACTCTTGACTCGCCTCTGCGCCGTGGAGGGGCCGGAATGGTTCCGCCTCATGTATTGCTATGAGGAGCGCATCACGGATGAACTCATGGACGTCATGGCGCGGGAGGAAAAGATCTGCGCCTATATCGACATCCCCTTGCAGCACTGTTCGGATCGCGTGTTGGCGCGTATGAACCGTCGTTCCGACCGCGCGGGCATCGAGCGGACGATCGCGGCGTTGCGCGCGAAGATCCCCCGCATCGCCATCCGGACCACCCTCATGACCGGGTTCCCCGGGGAGACGGAGGAAGATTTCGCCGAACTGGAAGCCTTTGTCCTGCAACACCGTTTCGAGCGCCTCGGCGTGTTCGCGTACTCCGCGGAGGACGGGACGCCCGCAGCGGACATGGACGATCCGGTTCCCGAGGAGGTCGCGGAGGAACGCAAGGAACGGCTCATGCTTCTGCAACTCGACATTTCCTTGGAACACAACCGCGGATTGGTCGGCCGGACCCTGCGCGTGCTGACAGAGGACGCGGAAGGGGACGGGGTATACGCGGGGCGCACGGAATTCGACGCCCCCGAGATGGACAACGCCGTGATTTTCACCTCCGACGCGGAACTTCAGCCCGGGGATATGACGAATGTACGCGTCACGGACGCCATGGATTATGATATAATCGGAAGGGTCGCGGACTGAGGCGTTGACCAACATCGTTGAGTAGTTACATTACAGACAGAATGGAAAGATGAATATGAATTTGCCCAATACACTCACCCTGATCCGGATCGCCCTGATACCGGTGTTTATCGTGTTCCTGCTCAATGACCGATCCTATGTCGCGGCGGTCGTGTTCATCGTCGCCGCCCTCACGGACGCGCTCGACGGATACCTCGCGCGGAAGATGGACCTGATCACGAATTTTGGGAAGCTCATGGACCCGTTGGCCGACAAACTGCTCGTGGTGTCCGCCTTGGTCTGTTTGACGGAATTGGGCGAGATCGCGGGGTGGATGGTCATCGTGATCCTCGCGCGTGAGTTCATGATAACGGGATTGCGATCCGTTGCGGCCGGCGAGGGCGTCATCATCGCGGCGGGCATGGCGGGCAAACTGAAGACCGTGTCGCAGATGGCGGCCATCGTCCTCATCCTGTTGCGCAATTGGCCGTTCGTCTATGTTGGGTTCCCGTTTGATCGCGTCATGCTGTGGATTGCCGTGGCGTTGACCGTCTATTCGGGGGTTGAATACATGATCAAAAACCGAAGCGTATTCAAAGCGTAAATCGGTTTTGGGTTCCGGTCCTCGGCCAAACCGGCGAGACCGTTGCGCAGTCCGGGTTGAATGATATATGATTTGGAACGAAAATGGAGGGTGTCGCTATGAGAGCCACAATTCTTACCGTGGGAACGGAGCTTCTGTTTGGGCAGATCGTGAACACGAACGCCGCCTATCTCGCGTCCCGGCTTCAATTGCAGGGGATCGACGTCCTCTATCAGTTTACGGTGGGAGATAATCCCGCGCGCCTCAAGGCTGTGTTGGAACACGCCCTGCGGGAGACGGAACTCGTGATCACGACGGGCGGACTCGGACCCACGCAGGACGATCTGACGAAGGAGGTCATCGCGGAGGTCATGGGCGCCGAACTCATGCTCGATGAGGCCGTCCTGTCGTCCATCGAGGGATTTTTTCGCAGGGTGGGCTATGAGATGACGGACAACAACCGGAAGCAAGCCTACATCCCCGAGGGCGCTTCGGTGTTTTACAATGACGTCGGCACGGCGCCCGGGTTTGTGTCGGAGCGGGACGGGGGGATCGTCATCGCCCTGCCCGGGCCGCCGAGGGAACTGAAACATCTGTTTGAAAAGGATGTCCTGCCCTATCTGCGGCGCAGGACGGACGGCGTGATCCGATACAAGATCCTACGGTTTTACGGCATCGGGGAATCCGCCTTGGAGACGGCGCTCACCCCGCTCATCGACGCGCAGACCGATCCCACCATCGCCACCTACGCCAAGGAGGGCGAGTGTTCGTTGCGGCTCGCGTCCAAACGGGATACCGAGGCGGAGGCCATGGCCGCGATCGAGGAGATGGAGGATAAGGTCAAGGCCTTGGCCGGCGAATTCCTCTACAGCGACG
>JAISGB010000069.1 GCA_031263335.1 Eubacteriales Family XIII. Incertae Sedis bacterium | reverse complement strand
GGCGAGGGCGGGTGTTACATGATAGACATCGGCCTCGAGAGCGGCGATCCGGAGATGCGCACGAAATATCTGCACCGCAGCATGAACAACGATCACATGTTGGATGTGACGCATTGGTTGCGCCGGCAGAAGATCACGACCTGCACCTACAACATCGTCGGTCTGCCGCATGAGACATTGGCCTTGGCGCTCAGCACCGTCAAATTGAACGCGCGCATGGACGTGGATCGCGTCATCGCCAACATCTTCTACCCCTATCCCATGACGAATCTGCACCGCATCGCCGCAGAGGGCGGTTTCCTCGATCCGACCGTCGATCCCAACGATAAGGTGCAGTTGCGACAACCGAATTTTTCGCGGGACGAGGTGCTGTATATCAGTTATCGTTTTCATGCCCTCATGCTGAAATATCGCAGATATTTCGCCCTGCCGCCGCAGAAATCCGCGAAGAAGATCGCCGCGCTCGATCGCCGCGTCCTGAGTCCGCTCCGGCCCCACGCGCTCATCTGGCGGCTCGCGGCCGGGAAGGAGGCAGGGATACTCTTCCTCAAACGCACGGCGGCGCGCGTGTTGCCGGGGGTTTATCTGATGCTGAGGAACAGACGCATCCGCGCCCTCGCGGAATAAAAAACGTAAAATTTTCTTGCATTTGTGTCCGATACGGCATATATTATTAATGACGGACTTGTTGCGTCATATCATCATTCATATCGTCCGCGCCGTGCGGTGGCGCGGCTCGAAAGTGTGTTGTAGGTCGCGAAAGCGATAAGGCGGGGAAGCGCATTCGAATCGGATGCGTCTTGGCCGCCGAAAAGGGAATCCGGTGAGAATCCGGAGTTGCGAACCACAACCGTATCCGTGGACAAAGGGGAAGGCGTAAGCCGACCACTGTTTTGCCCGAGAGGGCGGAATGGGAAGGTTCCCCGGCGGACGAAGCGGAAGCCGGGAGACCTATCGACAACATACGGCAATGGATATTCTTGGGTTGTTTGAAGAATTGCCGGTTTTGTTTCTTGCGTACAATCACATGGGCGCAATGCGGATCGAACAGCTTCACACAATCCCGTGAGGCTGTTTTTTATTTCCGCACGTTCGAAACGGGCGGAAGAGGGACGGCGATCCGGGGACGGGATGTCCGCCGGCGTCGTTTCGGGAAAGGAGAGACGAGATGCGTTTCCTTCACTTCCTTCAATCGAAGATATTCTTGGGGATCGCGTTGTCGGTCGCGGTCTTGGTCGGCGCTTATTGCCTCCTGCCGGGCGGGAGCGCTTCCGCAGAGGGGCAGGCGGCCGCTTCGGACGGAAAGACCGTCTATGCGAAGGACGGCAAGGCGTCGCTTGCGAGTGAGTCGAAGGCGGACGAGGCGGAGGATCAGGCGGATGTATCGTCTCCGAGCGCCGTCTCCGACCCGGAGCAACCCGCTTCGTCCGGGGCGGTGACGGGTTCGGGCGGATCCGTGGGGACACAGGGTTCTTCGGATCCGGTTTCGGGCGGCAACGCTTCCGCGCCGGCGGCGCCCGGCGGATCTACGGCCCAAAGCGGGAACGGCGGCGCGCCGGCGCCCGCGCCCGCGCCGGTGGACCGCGCGCCCGAGCCGCCCAAGACGCTCACCGTCACCATCCAAATCGACTGCGCCACGATATTGAACAATATCGGCAACCTTACGCCGGGCAAGGAGGGGCTTGTACCCGCGAACGGCGTGATCATGGGCGCGCGCAAGGTGAGATTCACGGAGGGTGAGACGGTGTTCGACGTGTTGAAGCGCGAGACGGCGAAGAGCGGCCTCCACATGGAGTTTTCGATGTCGCCCATATACGGCAGCGCCTATATCGAGGGGATCAACAACCTCTATGAGTTTGACTGCGGCGAACTCTCCGGTTGGATGTACAATGTGAACGGTTGGTATCCGAACTACGGATGTACGCAATACACGTTGAAAAACGGGGATACGATCCAATGGCGTTATACCTGCAACCTGGGCGCCGATCTCGGCGCGTCGGCCGCGCTCGGCGGGCAATGACAGGGGTTTCGCGTCGATGAGTGAACGGGATACGTTTTCGGATTATCATCCGTCCGTCAATATGATCTACTTCGTGGTCGTGCTTGCGTTCTCCATGATCCTCATGCACCCGATCTGTTTGGTGATCTCCCTGTTGTCCGCTTTCTCGTACGCGCTGTATCTGAACGGCAGGAAGGCGTGGCGTTTCAACCTGCGCTACATGTTGCCCCTGCTCATCCTCACGGCGTTGCTCAATCCCGCCTTCAACCATCGGGGGATGACGATCCTCACCTACTTCAAGAACGGCAACCCGTTGACCTTGGAGTCCATCGTGTACGGGATCGCGGCCGCCCTCATGCTCATCACGGTCATCTCGTGGTTCTCCTGCTTCAATGCGGTCATGACCTCGGATAAATTCGTCTATCTGTTCGGGCGGATCATCCCGGCGCTGTCGCTCATCCTCTCGATGTCCCTGCGCCTCGTGCCGCGCTACAGAGCGCAGATCCGCGTGATCACGGACGCGCAACGTTGCATCGGACGCGACGTGTCGACCGGCGGCCTCCTGAGACGGGCGCGGCACGGGATACGGATCCTGTCGATCATGGTCACTTGGGCCTTGGAGAACGCGATCGAGACGGCGGACAGCATGAAGTGCCGCGGTTACGGTCTGCCCAAGCGCACGGCCTTTTCGATCTTCCGATTCGACCGCCGCGACCTTTCCGCCCTCCTGTTCGTATTGATCTGCGGCGGCTATCTGACGGCGGGAACCGTGAGCGGGGGATTGGGTTTCCTGTACTATCCCATGTTGGAGGGCGTCCGAACGGGAACGTACGCGATCAGCCTCTTCGTCTGCTATTGCGCGCTGTGCCTCATGCCCTTGGCCCTCAATGTCCGGGAGGATCGCAAATGGAAGTCTTTGCGCTCGAACATCTGACCTTCACCTATCCGATGCGGGAACAGCCGGCGCTCGACGGGATCGATCTGCGGATCGGACAGGGGGAGTTCGTCGTGCTCTGCGGTCCGTCCGGTTGCGGCAAGACGACCTTGCTTCGCCGGCTCAAACCCGCGCTTGCCCCGCACGGCGCGGCGGACGGAAGGATATTCTTCGAGGGGCGACCGCTCGAAGATCTCTCCCACCGCGACGCGTCCGCGAAGATCGGCTTTGTCATGCAGAGTCCCGAGAACCAGATCGTGACCGACAAGGTGTGGCATGAACTGGCGTTCGGGTTGGAGAGCCTCGGTTGCGATACGGCGACGATACGCCTGCGTGTGGCGGAGATGGCCTCGTTCTTCGGCATTCAGACGTGGTTCCACCGGAAGGTGTCCGAGCTGTCGGGCGGTCAGAAACAGTTGCTCGCGCTCGCGTCCGTCATGGCCATGCAACCCTCCGCGCTCATCCTCGACGAGCCGACGAGCCAACTCGATCCCATCGCGGCGTCCGAATTCCTTCAGACGGTCGGTCGCATCAACCGCGAACTCGGCGTGACGGTCCTGTTGACCGAGCATCGATTGGAGGAAGCCCTTCCCTTGGCAAGCCGGGCCGTCGTCATGGATCGGGGGCGTCTCGTCGCGGACGGGAAGCCGGAGGCGGTCGGCGCCGCGTTGCGCGCCTCGGGACACGGGATGTTCCGCGCCATGCCCGTCCCCATGCGCGTCTGGTCGGCGGTGGACAATGATCTGCCCTGTCCGATGAATGTACGCGACGGGCGCGCATGGCTTGACGCCGTGACGGCGGGCGCGGCGATCGTGGACGTCTCGCCGGTCGGCGCGGCGTCGGATCCGGGGGATCGTCCCGCCATCGCCTTTGAGGATGTCTGGTTTCGCTACGAGAAGGATCTGCCGGACGCGGTGCGGGGGCTGTCCTACAGGGCTTACGCGGGCCGGATCTCGGCCATACTCGGCGGGAACGGCACGGGAAAGACGACGGCGCTCTCCTTGGTCGCGGGGCTGAACGCGCCCTATCGCGGCAAGGTCTACGTCGACGGCAAGGACACGGGCAAGGTGTCGAGATCGGTTCTCTTCGACCGCTTGCTCGGCGTCCTGCCGCAGAATCCTCAGACGCTCTTCACCTGCAAGACCGTGGAGGAGGACCTGTTGGAGATCCTCGCGGAGATGCGGCTGTCCAAGGCCGAGAAGCGGGAGCGGATGAGGCGCATGGCGGCCCTCTGCCGATTGGACGGTCTGCTCTCATCCCATCCCTACGATCTGTCGGGCGGGGAACAGCAGCGCGCGGCCCTCGCGAAGGTCCTGCTCCTGCAACCGAAGATACTCCTGCTCGATGAGCCGACGAAGGGCTTTGATGCGGAATTCAAGACGGTGTTCGCCGGAATCCTGAGAAAGCTCGCCGACGCGGGCGCCGCTGTCGTCATGGTCAGCCATGACATCGAGTTCTGCGCCGAATACGCGGATACGTGCGCCTTGTTCTTCGACGGCGGCGTCGTGACGGAAGGGACGCCGAGGGAGTTCTTCTCCGGGAACAGCTTCTATACGTCGGCGGCCAACCGCATGGTCCGGCATCGCATCCCCCATGCGATCACGGCGAACGAGGTGATCGAGGCGCTCGGCGGGAAGGCGCCGGATCACCGGGACGGGGGAGACGCCGGCGGGGACGGAATGCTTCGCGATCCGGCGCCCGAAACCGCGTATGTCTTGCCCTCGGAGGTCGCCCCTCCGCCCGTGCCGAAGCGCAGATCGATCGCGTCTCTGTCTCCCGCGCGCAAGGTCGCGGCCTGTGTCTCATGCGCCGGCCTGATCGCGACGATCCTCTTCGCCGCCCTGAATTTCAGCGGACTCAAGGCGTTTATCTCGGGCGGGGACTTGGCGGTGGGCGTGGCTTCGGAACCCGGAGCGGTGTGGAAGTACGCGGGCATCCTGCTGTCCTTGGCGGTATGCGCGTCCGCGCTCGTGGTTTCGTTCTCGTGGCGGCGGGACGCGCCGGCCGAGATACGTCTGCAGATCCCGCGCGGCGAACGAAAACTGCCCGCGCGGACGCTCATGGCGGCGGCGATGATCTTGGTCGCCGTGCCGCTGACCATCTTTGTCGGCGTTTACTTCCTCGGGGATCGCAAATACTATTTCATCTCCCTGCTCATCATCGTCGAGACCATCCTGCCCTTCATCTTCGTCTTCGAGGGACGCAAGCCGCAGGCG
>JAISGB010000058.1 GCA_031263335.1 Eubacteriales Family XIII. Incertae Sedis bacterium | reverse complement strand
ATCCGCCCCCGCTCTTTCGTGTATTTGATCGCGTTGCTCAGGATATTCAGCAGTACCTGTTCGATGCGATCCCGATCCATATCGAGCAGGATGGACAGATTCGGGTTGAAGATGAGGTTGATATGCCGGTTCTTGCTCCTTGCCACCATCGCGACCTTCTTGACCGCCGTCTTGACGAGAAGGACGATATCGCCCCGCTCCTTGTACCATTTCTGTTGTTTCGTGTCGAGTCTCGAAAGTTGGAGCAGATCCTTCACCAAGCGGTTCATCCGATCGGTCTCGCTGTTGATGATACCGAGAAACTCGGCGGTCATCGCCGCATCCTCGACGCCGCCACCGAGCAGGGTCTCCGTGTATCCCTTGATGGAGGTGAGCGGCGTCTTGAGCTCATGCGACACATTGGCGACGAAATCGATCTGCATATTGTCGATGCGTTGCCGCTCGGTCACATCCTGCAGGATGATGATGATTCCATCCTCGCCCCCGGCCGCGTCCCGAAACTTGTCATACCGTACCTCATAGACGGCGCCTCCGTAGGAGAATCCGCCCTCCGTCACGCCGTTCTCGAGGTTGCGCAGTATTTCGTCGAGCGTCAGGGTGTCGCTGAACCGCAGAATGATGTCGTCATACCGCTTGCGCGCGGCGTCGCTGTCCGATATGCGCAACATCCTTCTCGCCGCGTCGTTGGCGTGGATGATGCGGCCGATCCTGTCCACGGCGAGCATCCCATCGGCCATCTGCTTCAAGATGGTTTCCAATTTGTCCTTTTCCGTCATGCTTTCGGAATAGTTCTCGTCCAACTTGCGGCGCAGGGCGTCGGCGCTCTCCGCGACGGAATCGGACACCGCCTTGGACAGAAGTCCGCCGAGCAGGGCGGCGAGGACGACGGAACAGGCGGCCGCGAGCGGAAACGACAGATGAAGCTTCAACAGGATGTAAATGAATACGGACGCGAGAACCGCGAGAACCGTAACGATGAGCACGATCTTTCGTCTTATGTTGCGAAACCCCGAGGATCCGGGCATGGCCTACGGCCTCCTGAAATAATACCCCACGCCCCGTTTGGTCATGATGAATTTGGGATCGCCGGAGTCGTCCTCCAACTTTTCGCGAAGTCTGCGTACGGTTACGTCCACCGTCCGGATGTCTCCGTAATATTCATATCCCCAAACATCCTCGAGCAATTGTTCGCGTGAAAAGACCTTATCCTCCCGTTCCGCGAGGTATTTCAGCAATTCGAATTCCCGCAGGGTCAATTCCAACGGTCGCCCGTCTTTCCGCACCTCATACCGATCCATGTCGATGGTGAGGTTTCCGAAATCCCGCGTATTCGAGGATGCGGCGGCGGAACCGGCGTCCGTCAAGGCAGTTCTGCGGATGTTCGCCTTGATTCTGGCGATGAGTTCTCTGAGTCCGAATGGTTTCGTGATATAGTCGTCCGCGCCGAGTTCAAGCCCGAGTACCTTGTCCACCTCTTCTTCCTTCGCGGTGAGCATGATGATGGGGACGGCGTTGCGTTCCCGCAGTTTCCTGCATATCTCGAATCCGTCGATGCTCGGAAGCATCACGTCCAAGAGAACGAGATCGAAGTCCCCGTCGAGCGCCTTGTCCAATCCTTCCTGCCCGTCATAGGCCGTATCGACGCGGAAACCTTCCTTGGAAAGATTGAACTTCACAATGTCGGATATGGATTTTTCGTCCTCGACGATCAGGATTCTCTTTGCTTCCATTCGATGTTGTCTCTCCATCACATAAGTTGCGGGCGGTTCCGATTCGGTTGCTTTCCCCCATGAACAGTATAATCGGATATCACAGATAGCTCAAGGGGTTTTGCGGTGCGCCGTTGATATGCACTTCGAAGTGCAGATGCGGACCCGTCGTGTTGCCGGAGTTCCCACTGGTGGCAATGCGCTGTCCTTGGAACACGGACCGGCCGTTGCTGACGGAGAAACCGCTCAAATGCGCGTACATCGTCACCCTGCCGCCGCCGTGGTCGATCTTCACGACATTCCCGTAACCGTCGCCTCGGTTCCCCACGAATATAACAGTGCCGCCGTCCGCCGCGTATACGGGCGCGTATCTGCAACCGATATCGATGCCCGAGTGCATCCTGCCCCATCTGTATCCGTAGCCGGAGGTCAGCGGGCCGCTCGCGGGACGGATAAAATAGCCCTTGCCGATGAGGGGCGGGAGTTCCTTCGTTCCCCGCAATACCTCGCGGGACACGGGTTCCGCGATCACCTCGGAAGCCAGTTCGACGCGACCGTTTTCCGTACCGTTCACGCAACTGACGTCCGCCGTAACCCTGCGTACGCCATTCACCCCTGCGACCTGCTCTATGGACTCTCCTTGATAGAGTTTGTCCGAATCCGCATAGACCGTCTCATAAGGGAACGCTTCTTCGTAGACGACCGTTTCCGTCGTGAGGAGGTTGACCAAGGACTTCTTCCCCTCCAATCGCAGTTCCTGCCCCTCATAGATCGTCTCCGGATCGATGTCGGGATTGAGCCGCAGGAGTTCGTCGATGGTCAGTCCGCCGCTTGCCGCGATGCCGGATATGGTGTCTCCCGCTTGTACGGCGTAGATCTTGGACTCGGTAACGCCTTCCATGATCTTGCCGTACACGGCGCCGGATTCCGCGATGTTCTGCGCCATCGTTTCCGCTTCCGTGATCTCGACACGCTCAAAGAACGCGATCTCTTTGAATTCCGAAGGCGCGCGATCGCCCAAATAATATACCTTCACTTCTTCCAAGACGGCGTTCGCGTCGGCGTCGCTGCTCAGGATATCGATGAGGACGCCGTCTGCTGAAAGGGCGTAGCCCTTTACGCGCACGTCCTTAAGGTAGGTCAGGTTGTCGAGGACATCCTCCTCCGTATCCAAGGATACGGCGTCCGCGCCCGCGACGATGACCTTCGTGAATTCGATGTCCTTCTCCTTGTCGATGACCACCTCCGCGCCGTTTTCCGCGTTCAGCTTGTCCCCGATGAGAGCGACCGTTTCATAGACCTGATCTTGATTGCGTACCACGCCCAAGACCTTCCCCTGATAGCTGTATTCGTAGGCGGTGACATTGTTCGAGATGATCAGGGCCGCGACGATGATGAAACAAGCGGAGAAAAAGCCGCTCAGCAGAACCTTTTTATGCGTGTCGGAATAGGCTCTCACGGAATAAAAGCGCTCGTCGAACACGTAGAAGGCGCGGAGCGTTTTGTCTCGGCCTCGTCGTTGCAAGAGCGTCAAACCGCGAAGCGCGAAGCGCCCCAACGCCCGCTCCGCCGTACTCAGATAATCGGGCGTACGCAACGCGACATCCGCCGCGTCCCGACAACATCGCTTGGCGAACCGCCGTAACCACGGCCATTTGATGTCGATCCACCGAACCCGATCCGCCCGGAGCAGGAAGCCGTACCTTCTGCGGAGATGCTTCAAGCGCAACAGGGCGACCTTCACCCCCGTCTTTGCGCGTATATGTAGGCACAGAGCGTTATTTCTTACTTTTTGTTTACTTTTATTTAACAAATATATTACAAACGTCATGCGCACATTATACTATACGCGCATTCCTCATTCAAAGGGCTTCGTTTGAATCTTCACGTGATTTTCACATTGTTTCGGTCTGTATTTTGTAACAGGAGCAACTAACCCCATTATCCAGTAGGCCGGTGTCCCTGCAGAGGGGGCAATGGTACAAGATATCCGTGTAATCGACCGCAAACCCCTCCCTATCCATGAGGGCGCTTTTTTCGGCGGTCTTTTTTTCTATCTGCCGGCGGAACTGCGTCTCGACGCTCTTTCTGTTGTCGGCGCCCGAGACCATGGCGCTCACCAATTCCATATTCAGGTTCGCGATCTCCTCATCCAACGTCCTGACGTCCGGACATCTCGCGTACACCTCTTCGACCCGCTTCCGCGCGGCATCCTCGCTGTCGCGGCGCCTACCTTCGTAGAAGCGCTTGCGGCTCATCTTTCCGTCCGTCGCGGGAGGCGTCCCGCCGCCGGCCTTTTCAAAATCACTCTCGATGATCTTCTTCACATAGGCGAACTTCTTGCTCACCCCCGCCGCTTTTTTGCACACGTTCAATATGTCCTCGAGGCTCATGCCCATGTCGTCCAACCACGAATCAAAGACGCCTCGCTCCGCGTCGGTCACGGTGGACGCGGCGAGTCCCAATGCCTTCATGAGTTGCTTGTATTGGTTGTACCGCAGATCGCAACTTTCCAGATGCTCGTCCACATCCTCCGGTGTGCGCAGGCCCCGTTCGTCCCAATCCCGCACGACGCGATCCACATAGGAAGCGCCCGTTCGCTTGCCGCGCTTGACGCAATAGCTGTACGCGCGGGCGACGATCTCCGTCCCCACGCCATAATCGTCCAATATATGCCCGATCTTCTGATAATCCCCGCCCGGGATCGGTTTCCCCGTGATGCGCTCGATCTCGCGGAAAAGCTCTTTCAGCGCTTCGTTGTCCAAACCCACGCCGCCGCCCGCCGAGGCGTCCGCCGTTCCGCCGAAAACGCCGCTTTTCAGATCGGTGAAAACCACATCGTACCGCAACTTGTCGCCGGGCCGGGGATATATCTTCCGGATCATGCGACATTCCTCGAAATACGACCACGCGGCCAACACGTCCTCGACGCTCATGCCCAAATTTTTCGCAATGCTCTCATTGGACAGGATGTGGTTGATGTTGGAATACATGAAGGCGTAGAGGTACACCTTGATGTAATTCCCCGGCGTGTCAGGCATATATTCCGCGATGAAGATGTTCGGTATCGCCGTGTCGTCGAGAAAATAATTTGTGGATTTTTCCCGTTTGAAATTCATCTACAGAAGCTCTTTCCGCACGATGGTCTGCTCCCTTCCGGGACCCACGGATACGATCTTCACGGGTACGCCCGCAATTTCCTCGACGGCGGCGACATAGGCTCGCGCCTCGGTTGGAAGATCCTCCCAGGTCCGGCAACCCGTCAGATCCGTCTTCCAACCTTTCATCGTCCTGTACAGCGGTTTGCATTCCTCAAGCGCGCTCAATCCCGCGGGGAAATGCTCGATTGTCTCGCCGGCGCGCCCATAGGCGTAACACAGATTGATCTCGTCGAAATCGTCCAACACATCCAAGAGCATGAGCGCCAAGCCCGTCGTGCCGTTGACGCGCGAGGAATGCCGCACGACGACGCCGTCGAACCAACCGCAACGCCGCGGACGTCCCGTCGTGGTGCCGTATTCCCGCCCGCGTTCGCGGATCCTGTCGCCCGTCTCATCCGTCAGTTCCGTGACCATCGGACCCGCGCCCACCCGCGTGGTGTACGCCTTGGCGATCCCGATGATCTCTCCGTTTATGCCCGCGCCCGTACCCGCGCCGACGGAGAACCCGCCCGTGATCGGATGGGATGAGGTGACAAATGGATAGGTGCCGAAGTCCAGATCCAACATGGCGCCCTGCGCCCCCTCAAAGAGGACGGTCTTCCCGGACGACAGCGCGTCATATACCATGACGCCCGTATCCCGTACATGAGGCGCAAGCCGCTTCGCGAAGCCGGCATAGACCTCGATGACATTTTCCTTTTCTATCGGTTCTTCGCCGTACAGCTTGACGATCACCTCGTTCTTCTCATCGACGCGTCGCGCGAGCTTTTTGATGAACGCCTCCCCCTCCATCATGTCGCAGACCCTGAGTCCGCTCCGCTCCACCTTGTCCATGTAGCAGGGGCCGATACCCTTCAATGTCGTTCCGAGGTTGTCCGCGCCCCGCGCCCGCTCCGCCAAGGCGTCCAATCGCTTGTGGTAGGGGAACACGACATGGGCGCGATCGCTGACGTAGATGCGGTTCGTATCCACGCCTCCCGCGTCGAGCGTCCCGATCTCATCGAAGAATCCCTCCGGATCGAAGGCCACGCCGTTGCCGATGATGTTGACCGTACCCGTATTGAGCACACCCGACGGGATGAGATGCAACGCGTATTTCTTCCCCTCGATCACGACGGTGTGTCCGGCGTTGCTGCCGCCTTGCGCCCGCACGACCATGTCGGCGCCGCCCGCCAGATAATCGATGATCTTCCCCTTGCCTTCGTCGCCCCATTGGGAACCTACCACTGCTATAGCCTTCTTCATCTTCTCTCCTTACAATGTAACTATTCAACGGTCACGCTATTTTTGCGCATTCCGAAACCCAAGATCGAATTTGCCCTCCTCACGTACGTCTGTGTACGCTCCGGGAGCCAAATTCGCTCTTGGAACCCGGACTGCATCAAAACTATCGCGACCGTTGAATAGTTTTGATTGGATCTTTAATAACAGTTGCGACGTTTTTCATCCGGTCACGCGCACGTTTTGGCGTCAATACGGCAACGCTTCGGCCGTATAGTTGCCGAATCGCGTATATTTTCCGAGCCACGTCAGGCGAATATTCCCCGTGTCCCCGTTTCGATGCTTTTCGATGAGCAATTGACGCACGTTGTCCGCGTCGTCCTCGTCCTCGTCCCGACTCTTCTCTTTGTAGATGAACATGACGATGTCCGCGTCCTGCTCTATCGCCCCCGATTCCCGCAGGTCGGACAGCACCGGCTTGTGTACGCCCCGGCTTTCCACGGCGCGGGACAACTGCGACAGTACGAGCAAGGGGCATTCCATCTCGCCCGCCAATTGTTTCAGCGATCGGGACAGGGTCGCGATCTCCTGTTGCCGGTTCTCCGGCCGCGCGTCCATGCGCGCCGTTCCGCCCAGATCCATGAGTTGCAGATAGTCGACGATGATCAGATCCAACCCCTCCTTCGTTTTGAGACGCCGGCATTTGTTCTTGATCTCGTTGATCGAGATGCCGGAGGTGCCGTCGACGATGTTGATCTTCGCCTTTGACAGTCGATCCGAGGCGTCGAGGATGCGTTCCACATCGTCCTTGTCCCTGTACACGCTCCCATCCCGTATTTTATTCAGCTCTACGCCGGCTTCGGCGCTGAGCAACCGTTGCGTCAGTTGGGACGGCGCCATCTCCAAGCTGAATATCATCACGGTGGCGTCTGCGTCAAGCGCCGCGTTCATGGCGATGTTCAGCGCCAAGGAGGTCTTGCCCATACCGGGACGCGCCGCGAGCACGATCAGATCCGATTCCTGAAATCCCGAGGTGATCTTGTTCAGATCATCAAACCCCGTCGCGAGACCGGTCAGACCGCCGCCGCGATCCCGCATCATCTCGATGCGCGCCATCGTTTCCTTCATGGCGACGCCGATGGGAATGAAGTCCTTCCCTTGCTGTCCTTGTCCGATCTCCAAGATGCGCCGCTCGGCTCGTTCGAGAATGTGCTCCGCGTCTTCCCGATCATCGTAGCTTTCGGTGATGATCTCGCCGGACTTCTCGATGAGGCCGCGCAGGATTGCCTTGCCGCTCAATATCTTTCCATATTGCAGGGCGCTCGAAGGGGAGGGTACCGCGCCGGCCAACTTGCCGATATAGTCCGCGCCGCCCGCTACGCCCAATTCCTTGCGTTTCTTCAGCGCCTCCGTAACGGTGACGATGTCGACCGGGTCGCCGGCCCCGTGCAGATCCGCCATGGCGGCAAATATCCTGCGGTGGTTGTCGCGGTAGAAATCATTCTCCGTGAGGGTTTCCATGACATCATACAGCGCCTGTTTGCTCTGGAGCGCCGCGCCCAACACGGCCGCCTCCGCGTCGTCGCTGTGCGGGGGAACCCTGTCAGCCATTTGTCTCCACCAGCACGCGAACGGTGGCGATGACCTCCGGATATATCCTGATCTCCACGGGATGTACGCCCGAGGTCTTGATGGGCGAATCCAAGAGCACCTTGCGCTTATCGATGTATACGCCGTGCTGTTCGTTCACGGTTTCCGCGATGTCTTGGGAGGTGATGGATCCGAACAGTCTGCCGCCTTCGCCGGATTTGGCCTTGATCACAACGCCGAGATTGTCAATCTTCCCGGCCGTTTCCTTCGCCTGCGACAGTTCCTGCTCTTTTTTGGAAGCCAAGGTCGCTTTTCTCTTTTCGAGATTCTTCATGTTCACGTCCGTGGCGTGTACCGCGAGGTTTTTCGGGAACAGGAAGTTGCGCGCGTAGCCGTCATTGACCTTTGCCACATCGCCCGCCTTGCCTTTTCCCGCCACGTTCTCCAACAGTATTACTTTCATTTGGTTTCCTCCATTCTTCTCGAGGCGCGCGGGGCGCGTCCCCGTCCGCTATCGTGTATCCGTCTCGCCGATATATTTCCTGAGCTTCGCGATCACCTGTTCCGGCGTCATATCCGTCACCTGCGCGGCCGCCATCGTCAGATGCCCGCCGCCGCCGAATCGCTCCATGAGTACCTGCACGTTGAAATCGCCGAGGGAACGGGCGCTGATAACGACCCCGTCCTGCGTCTCCCCGATCACAAAGCTGGCTCGGATCCCCTTGATGTCCAAGAGCTCGTCGGCCGCTTGGGCGATGACGATCTGCGCGTTTGCGTGCTTGCCCTCATTGCGGGATATGGCGATCCCGTTCTTGTCGAATTGCGCGTTTGCGATGATGCTCGCGCGTTGGCGAAAATCCGCCATGTCGGTCTGCAGGAGTTGACGCACGGCTGTGCTGTCCCCTCCGTTATTCCTGAGCCACGACGCCGCCTCAAAGGTTCGGGTACCCGTTTTTACCGAAAAGCTGTTCGTATCCACAAAGATACCCGCGAGCAATAATTCCGCTTCCAACTTATTGATCTTCCGTATGTCGTCGTCATACTGCATGATCTCCGCGATCAGCTCCGATGTGGACGAAGCGTTCGGTTCCATGAACGTGAGTGTGGCGTTGTCGATGAAACGCTCCGCCTTTCTGTGGTGGTCGATGACCACCATCCGCTCCGTCTTACCGAGCAACCCTCGGCATTCCACCATGTCCGGAACATGGGTGTCCACCACGATGAGCAGGGCATCTCGATCCGCGATCTTCAACGCCTCCTCATTTCGGACAAATCGGTAGCTTCCCGATCGTTCGGCCTTCTCATAGATGTCCTTCATCGTGTCGTTGTAGGCGTCGATCACGATGAGCGCCTCCTTGTTGTTCGCGAACGCGATGCGGTACACGCCGACGGCCGCGCCCAAGGAATCCATGTCGGGATTCTTGTGACCCATGATGATCACCTTCGACGATTGCGCGATGAGCTGTTTCAGCGCGTGCGCCATAACGCGGGACTTGCCCTTGTTTCGCTTCTCGATGATCTGCATCTTGCCGCCGAAGTAGGTGACCTTCCGGTCGCTCTTGACCACGGCCTGATCACCGCCGCGCCCAAGCGCCAAGTCCAACGCCACCTTCGCGTATTCCTCCGTCCGGTTCGGAGAACTCCCATCCAATCCCAGACCGATGCTGAGGGAGACGGGGAAGTCCGCGTCCGTCTCGATCTCCCGCATGTCGTCCAATACGGAGAACTTGCCGTCGGAAAGTCCCTTGAAATACTTCCTGTCGAAGATCAGATGGTATTGATCTTTCTTGAACCTAAGGATAGATGCGTCGATGCCCGATGCCCATCGCCGTATGCGCGTCTCGATGTTCGCCGCGACGATCGCCCGCTTCTCGTCGGGCGATTTGGACAGCAATTCGTCGTAATTGTCCACGATGATATAGGCAAAACACTTCTTCTCGTCGTTGTAACGAGCCTTCAGTGTCTCGTAGTCCGTCACGTCCACGAAGTAGAGCATGATGCTCTCGCTGATTTCCTTGTTCAGATAGGAGGCGAGGATGGCATAGGTCCTTCCGTCCTCTACGATCCGGATATTCTTCCGTTCCTCGTCCGGGCGCAGTTCCTTCGGTTCATACCCCGTGATCTCCTTGATGTTCGTCTTTCGCGCGTCGGCTCCGGGAAAGACTTCCTTGAATTTCCCGTTCAGAAGAACGATCCGTCCGTCCGCGTCCGCGACGCAGATAGGCAAGGGGTGGTTTTTCAGGGAATACTTGAGTGTGTCCTCTACTTCTTTCTCGACGCCCTCCAAGAAATTGCCGACCCATTTCCTCTGCAATCGACCG
>JAISGB010000203.1 GCA_031263335.1 Eubacteriales Family XIII. Incertae Sedis bacterium | reverse complement strand
GCCGCCCGCGTCCAACCGTGCGTAGACAACCTCTTCTTTCGGCGCGGGGATGTCCGTTTCGGCGCCGAACGCCGTCAAGGCCACGGCGTTCAGCAGTATCGCCGCGGACAGGACCACCGTCAATGTTATCGTCAGTATACGTTTCCTTGTACGCATAAAATAACCTCCTTATTGTAAACTCCGATGCTTTTTGTTTTCTTTTTTGAACGATCCGACGCCCATGGACGTGCGTCTGACGATCGGGTCGCAGAGCACGAAAAGCAGGGGCAGGAGCGTAAACATCATCAGCATCGACAGGAAAGCGCCCCGGCCGATGAGCATGCCGATCTCGGAGATGATATTGTTGGAGGCGACGAGGAAGATCGACAGCCCCGCAATCGTCAATATGAGCGCCGAGGTGATGATCATGATCCCGCTTCCTCCGATGGCGGACTTGGCCGCCTTCAACGGAGGATGCAAGCGCCTCCGGTCGAGATATTCGCGGGTAAAGATGATGGCGTAGTCCACCGAAGCGCCGAGTTGGACCGCGTCGATGACTAAATAGCCGATGTAGTTGGGGTTCTGCCCGACAAAATAGGGGATTGCCATATTTATCCAAATTGCGATCTCGATGGGGATCAGGACGATCGGGGGAATGGACAGGCTTCGGAACATGACCATGAGGACGAGCGCGATCGTGATCAGCGAGAAGAGTTTGACGCGACCCGAATCGGCTTGTGTCGTCGTCTTCAGGTCATATTCCGAGACCAACGCCCCCGCGAGCCGGCACTCGTCGCCGTAGTGGCTTTCCCCGATCCTCAACACTTCCTCCACCATGCCGTAGTCGGCGCCGCCGTCGGAATCGAGGGCGGTTTGGATAACGACGCGCGAAGACCCTTCGGAAATAAGCAGAGAGAGCCGCGATTCCGGAACCATTTCGGTCGGAATCATCTCGCCGGCGACGTTCACATAGGACGTGACGTTCCTGACCTTCGGGAGCGCCTCCAACTCCCGGACCAAGGCTTTTTCTTGAGCCAAACTTCCCTCAGGAACCATCATGACCCACGTCTCCGAGGGTTCAAAGGCGTCGTCGATCATCTTCGCCTCACGCCCCACCTCGCTTTCCTCATCGATCATTCCCGCGGCGCCATAGGAGAACCCGGTCTCCCGGTGCGCGAGGAACGCGGGGACGACGACGAGGCAGATGATGATCGACAACGGAATCATCAGCTTTGTACACCAAGTCCCGAAGCGGTCAAACGAGGGCAACAGGTTGCGGTGTTCAAACCGTTTCAGCGGCTTCAGGCACGCGAGGATGATGCAGGGCATGAGGAACGTCACGCTGAGGAAGCTGAAGAATATTCCCTTGGCAAGCACGATGCCCATGTCGGCGCCGATGAGGAACGACATGATGCAGAGCGAGAGAAACCCAAAGAATGTGACTGCGGCGGATGAAAGCACCACGGAAAAACCCTTATGCACGGCATAGGCCATGGCTTTCACCGGATCGTCCGGATACGCCTGTTGATAACGTCGGAAGGTGTGGAGCATGACGATGGCGTAATCCATCGATACCGCGAGTTGGAGTACCGCCGCGCAGATCTGCGTGATGAAGGATATCTCCCCCTTGAATAGATTCGTTCCCATGTTCATCATGATCGCCATGGCGAGGACAAGGAGGAAGATCACCCATTCAAACCAAGATTCGGATGTGAGAGAGACGATGAGGATGATGGTGGCGACGGCTACGAGCATGATGTACAGGATCTCTTTTGAGGCGCTCTCCCGCGCGCCGTTGCTTGTGACCGCGTCGCCGGACATGGCGACGTCCGTCGCGTTATGCGCGCGCGCCGATTCGCGCGCCGCTTCAAGCGCGGTCGCCGTCTTGCCGCCGTCGACAGTGAGTTGATACAGAAATCCCTCGTCGTTCCTCCACGAATCGACGATGTCCTCGTCGAGCATTTCCAAAGGTTTCAGGATGTCCGCCCGGTTTCCGAGCCATAAGACGTCGTCGATGCCGTCGATCCGACGCAGATCGTCCGCCAGTTCCGACGCCTGCGGCAGGGAGACGCCTTTGGCGTAGAGACGGGCGTTGGGGATTCACGTTCCGTACGCGTCCTTCATCAGTTCCATCGATGTTGTGGAGCGCGCCTCCTTGGGCAGATAGCTTGTGAGATCGAAGTTCACGTTTACAAGCGGTATGCAGGCGGTACAGAGTACGGTGAACAACACGAAGCCGAGGATGACTGCCTTTCGCCGTCGCAGGACGCCGCAGAGGAAGCGCATGGCCGGCGAATCGTCCTGCGGGACCCCTTCTTGTAATCTCCTCATCTCATCCGGTGTTCTTTTGAAGAATGCCATGCTCTGCCTCGCCCTCCAACAGACATGCTTGTCTTTGTCCGTTTCATGGTACATTTGAAAGATAATTGACAAATGCACCCCTATAAGTATAAAATACAGTATCTGAGTCCGGATTACAAGGGACAATGATTTCCCTGTTGGCGCTTAATTGACAGATAGGGGCATCGTGTCGCCAAAAAATGCCGGATTCGAAAAACCGGCTGAAAGCTGCGCAAAGGGGCGTGATGGAGAAGAAGATCGATCTGCGTATAACCAAAACCCATATGGCGCTCTGCAACACATTTATCGAGTTGTTGGGCGAGAAACGGTTTGAGGGCATTACGGTAAATGAATTATGTGAACGCGCCATGATTCGGCGCGCCACGTTTTACAAACATTTCAGCGACAAATATGATTTTTTCGGTTTCTTTATTCGCGAGATGCAGGCAAAATTTGCGGCGAAGATCGTCCCCTATGAGTGCGCGGACGTCCCGTCGAAACACTTCATCGGGTTGACCCGGCAGTTCATCGATTTCTTGGAGGAGAACGATCGCATCGTGCAACGCATCCTCAAGAGCGACATGTTCCCGGAATTGCTCGATATTTTCTGTAAACAGATCATGACGTACACAAAACAGAAGTTGGACGAGGATGTGAGAAAAGGGCGGCAACTGCTCGTTTCCCCCGATCTGTTGGCGGCCTGTTATTCCGGCGCCATGTTGCACATGCTCCTATGGTGGTATACGCAGAAGGACCCCATTCCGAAAGAGGAATTGCTGCAACAGATGTCCGACATCCTCGATATCGTCGGCGCGGGCTTATCTTAGGGATTTCTTAATCGTTTATGATGAAATAAATTACAAATCGCCTCGTTTGTTTTGGTAAAATAGGATGACGCGACAACGCGGGAAAGGGGTGGCCGGCTGTGGGCGATAAAATACTTATCGTGGATGATGAACGGGAAATAGCCGATCTGGTCGAACTTTATTTGCAAAACGAAGACTATGAGGTGTTCAAATACTATACCGCGGAGGAGGCGTTGGACCGGATCGGCAAGACCGAGCTTGACCTCGCCATATTGGACATCATGTTGCCCGATACGGACGGCCTTTCGATCTGCCAAAGGATACGGGACAAGCACACCTACCCCATCATCATGCTGACCGCGAAAGACGCGGAAACAGATAAGATTACCGGACTGACTCTCGGCGCGGACGATTATATAACAAAGCCGTTTCGCCCTCTTGAATTGATGGCGCGGGTCAAGGCGCAGCTACGCCGGTATAAGAAATACAGCGGCGGGGCGGGAAAGGATGATAGCGGGCTCATCGTTCACGCCGGCCTTACGATCAACGTGAATACCTACGAGGCGCTGCTGAACGAGAAACCGCTCACGCTCACGCCTACCGAGTTTTCCATTCTGCGCATACTCTGCGAGAATGAAGGGAATGTCGTCAGCTCGGAGCGGCTTTTTCATGAAATATGGGGCGACGAATATTTCAGCAAGAGCAATAATACGATCACCGTGCATATCCGGCATTTGCGCGAGAAGATGAGCGACACCGTTGACAATCCGAAATATATCAAGACCGTATGGGGGGTTGGGTATAAAATTGAAAAGTGAAAAGGTGAGCCGAAAAGCCGATTACTCCAAAATAAAACGTAAACTCTACTCGTATGTCCTGATCGCGTTAATAGCGGCTGTCGCGTTTGTCGTGTTTTTGCGCTACTTTATCTATCGACAGGGAGGTATCGGCGACGGGGTCGTAAACTTCCTGGAAAGAGGCCTTCACTTGAGTTACGACGACGCCATGTCGATCTATCATTTTGCCATACGGGGCAACGCGGAAATTTTCATATGCGTCGCGGTCGCTGTTTGTTTTTTCTTTTTCTGCCGTTTTATAGTCTCCAACTTCATGAAATATTTCGATGAGACAAATTCCGGCATTGACTCGCTCATCCGGGGCGAGGACGCGCCGATTGAACTTTCCGCGGAAATGACTTTCATGGAAGAAAAGCTGAATACATTCAAGCAGACGCTTGAAAAGCGCGAACAGGACGCAAGGCTGGCCGAGCAACGGAAAAACGATCTGGTTATGTATCTGGC
>JAISGB010000134.1 GCA_031263335.1 Eubacteriales Family XIII. Incertae Sedis bacterium | reverse complement strand
AACTCGATGTCCGTGGTGGCGTTGCTGTAATGGGACAATTCCTCCGCGTCATGGTCGCGCAAACGCACACGCTCATCCTTCATGCCGAGCGCGCGCAGAAAATCGACGCAATACTGTTTCCAATAGACGAACCACTCCAAATCGCTGCCCGGCGCGCAGAAGAATTCCAACTCCATCTGTTCGAATTCCCTGGTCCTGAATATGAAATTGCCCGGCGTGATCTCGTTGCGGAAGGATTTCCCCACCTGGGCGATCCCGAAGGGAATCTTCTTCCGCGAGGTGCGTTGCACGTTTCTGAAATTGACGAATATGCCCTGCGCCGTCTCCGGGCGCAGATATATCTCGTTTTGGGAATCCTCCGTGACGCCGGCATGTGTGCGGAACATGAGATTGAACTGCCGGATGCCCGTAAAATCGCTCTTGCCGCATTCCGGGCATCGGAGCGCATGATCGCGGATGAAGTCCTCCATCTTGTCATTGGACCAACCGTCGACGACGACATCGCCCGATCCCTCCTCCCGCGCGAGGAAGCGCTCAATCAGCTGATCGGCGCGGAATCTGGCCTTGCAGGATCGACAGTCGATGAGCGGGTCGGCGAATCCGCCGACATGGCCCGAGGCCACCCACACCTCGCGGTTCATGAGGATGGCGGCGTCCAACCCCACGTTATAGGGCGACTCCCGCACAAATTTTTTCCACCACGCCCGCTTGATGTTGTTCTTCAGTTCCACGCCCAAGGGGCCGTAGTCCCAACTGTTGGCGAGACCGCCATAGATCTCGGAACCCGGATAGATGAATCCCCTGTTCTTGCACAAGGCGACGATCTTGTCCATCGTCACGCCGGTTTGTTCCTTTGCTTGTTCCTTTGTCTGCGCCAATATCAGCTCCTTATCTGTGGTTTTTGAATTTAAGTGGAAACAATCACTCCGATTGGTCCGATTCCGTCTCGTTGCCCGCGTCCTGCGTCTCGCCTTCGTGGTCGTTCGCGCTGTCCTCCGCTTTTTCGACGCGTTTTTTGGCTTCTTCCCACATCTCGTCCACCGTATCCTTGAAGTCGTCCGCCTTGACCCGCGCAGTCCTTCTCGATCGACCGATGGCGTCCTTCGTCTTGTTCTTGACGCCGGCATACACGACGGAACCCTTTTCCTTGATGGAGTCCGCGATATCGTTGCCCTTTTCCATGACGTCGCCGAACCGATCCCCGGCCTTCTCGTTCACATCGACGACGCTTCCGTCGTCCTTAATGAGTTCGACCTTGCACTTCGTCCCGAAGGCGGCGATCGCGCCGACGATCGCGGCCCACGGCGCGAGGACCGTGCCGACAATGCCAACGTTTACGGGAAGGTTCAGCACCACTTCCCCGTCCTTCAATATCCTGATCCGCGAGACATTGCCCTTCTTTACCGCCTCCTTGATGCGATCGAGCAACTGTGTCGCCTGATCGTTCATCTTGCCGGCGTTTGACAGGTTGATGGTCTCTTCGATGCTGATGATGGCGTCCACCACATTGCCGTCCGACGCCTCGAGCGCGTCCTTCGCCTCCTTGTAGCTGACACCGGTCCTGTCCTTTACCAATTCGACCTTTTCCAGAGTGATTTCCATCTTTGAGTCCCTCCCGTCTGATATGACTGTACAATGGTCCCGAGATTCACTGCGAGCGAAGCGAGTCTCATCGCAAGCGTTGCGTATTCCGGAACCCAAAGTTATTGATTGAACGGATTGCTTTTCAATGGGCCTACATCCAAATGTTGTTCGGCGTATCGGATGATGAGACGCAGGAGTTCGTCGCTCTTATCCTCGTCCAAGGCCAATCCTCCGATCCGCTCCGGCGGGTTTTCCATCAAATAAACCAATATGTTAACTATATCAAAGCTGAGTGAGGAAAGCAACTCATCATACCGAAAATTTTCCGCCTCGGGAAAGACGCCGGACAATTGCAATATCTTGATCATGTAGGTCACGGAGACGGCGCCGAAATTCCGTTTGCGTTTTTCCAGAAGATCGAAACAGGTGCGCAGGAGCGCGTAGATGTCGGGGGCGGGCGCCGCTTCCGGGAGCGTCTTGCCCGTAAACTCCAAGATCAGCGAGGCGTTCACGAATTTATCGTAATCCTCCCCGAACGCGTAATAGGAATGAACGGTTTCCGCGCCCGTAATGTTCGCGTATCCGCGGCTCGACGCCAACCGATACCGACCGAGCGTAAAGGGGCGCGTGGCGAGCGCGGATTTGCCCTTGCCCTTTTCGGAGATGGACGTACCCGCGCTGATCTTTCCGTACCGATCCGTGAACAGGAGGATCATGCGCCGCCCCTTGAGCGCCTTCGTCTGTCTGATGATGATCCCTTCGCACTCGCCGTACTCCATGCCCGCACCGCCCGTTCCGTTCGCGACGGGGACGATCCCCGTCCCGGATCAGTCCTTGTATCCCAAAGCGTTCAGCATCAGGTCACTGTCCCGCCAACGATCCTTCACCTTGACCCACAGCTCCAAAAACACCCTCGTGCCGAGCAATGCCTCCAATTCGAGCCGGGCGCTCTTGCCGACGCCCTTCAGTTTCTTGCCGTCCTTACCGATGATGATGCCCTTATGGGATTTCTTCTCGGTGTAGATCAACGCCGATATCTTCGTCAGATCCGCGCGTTCCTCATAGCGTTCGATCTCCACCGCCACCCCATGCGGCACCTCGTCGTCCAAATACAGGAGCAACTTCTCACGAATGAGTTCGCAGGCGATGAACCGCTCCGGCTGATCGGTCGTCATATCCTCGGGGAAATACTGCGGCCCTTCGTTCATGCGTCGCTTGAGCGCGTCCAAGACCGCCGGGATGTTCTCGCCGTTTATCGCGGACGCGCCGATCAGTTCGTCGAACAGGCCCGTTC
>JAISGB010000190.1 GCA_031263335.1 Eubacteriales Family XIII. Incertae Sedis bacterium | reverse complement strand
ATGTGACGGGCAACGGCAAGGACTTCATCGACGCGGAGGATTTTGAGCACGGCATCCGGCAGGGCGCGCTCGACGCGGAGGCGGCGAAGGCGCTCGCGCTTGCGAACGGGCGGTATTTCGGCGGCGGCGACATCGACTTCGAGCATCTGATCGTCGACACGGCCGACGGTCCCGGCACATTCGGCCTTGACGCGATCAACGCGGCCATAGACGCCGGCGTGAAGGGGGATTACCAACTTACGTTCAGAACACCCGGGCCGTCCGATCTCGGCGCCAACCCCGGCTTCACGCCACAAGATACACAAGCGAGCGTCACCGTGACCGTCACCCTGCGCGATGCGGGGGACGCGGTCACGGGGGACGCGGAAGACCCGTCCGACGACGGGCAGCGCATCTACGGCGACGACTTCGCCTATGCCGTCACGGCGGGGGCAATCACGGAGGCCGAGGCGATCGATCTCGCAAACATCTCCCTGTATGAATACGATGGGGACAATATATTGACAGACTTGGATCCCGAATCGGCGATTGCGGATGCGGACGAACTCGCGGCGCTCAACGAGGCCATACGGACGAACGACAAGAGCGGCAATCCGTACCCGTTGACCTTCACCTCTCCGGACGGGGAGGCTTCGGTCACGGTCCTCGTGACGCTCTTTGACGACATCGGCGGCGGGAACGGAGAAGGCGGCGGCGCATCGGGTGCGGCGTACATCGGCGCGAACGACTTCGCCTATGCGCTGAAGGACGCGCCCGGCCTGACGGAAGCTGTCGCCAAGGCCCTGTCCGGCGTCGCCGCGAAGGACGGCAAGGGCAACGCCGCGGATGTGACGGACCCGGCGAAGGTCTCCGTCGATGCGGGGCAATTCGCCGCCGTCACGGGCGCGGCCTCTTCGGGCAGATACCCCCTCTCCTTCACCTATACGCCGGATACGGGCGCTGCGGTCGCCGCGCGCGTCACCGTCACGCTCTTCGACCACGGCCCGGACAACCCCGACCCGGACGATCCGGCCCCGCCGCCCCCGCCCACGCCCGGCGAACCCGCCCTGTGGGCGAACGATTTCTCCTACGGCGTGGACGGACCCGCGCTCACGGCCGGGATCGCGAAGGACCTCTCGGGCGTCACGGGCATCGACACGAGATACAACGCCGTCCCCGCGAAGGGCATCGGCGTCACGGAGGCGCATCTCGACGCCGTCAATGCCGCGATCGAGGTCGGGGCCGTCGGGACGACGCATCCGCTGACCTTCACCTATGACGAACGCAACGCGCAAGGGGATATCGTCGGTTCCGTCTCCGTGACCGTAAACGTGACCCTGCGCGGACACGGGCCCGGCCCGATCCCGACAGACCCCGGCGATCCCGCGCCCTATCCCGGCCCCGACCGGCTGACGGCGGACGACTTCTCCTACGGGCTTGACGAGGCGGCGCCGACCGAGGAGATCGCGAAACAGCTCTCCCGGGTGTCCGGCACGGACGGGTACGGCGGCCATGTCCCGGACGGCGACATCACCGCGTCCTCGGGCATGGACGAACTCATCGCCGCCCACGAGGCGGGGAACCCCGGCGAATACCCGTTGGTCTTCACGACGGAGAACGGCGGCGAGATAGCGATCACCGTCACGCTCAAGGACCGCGGCTCCGCCCCCGAAGGGCAGGCGCCCGATCCCACAAAGGATCATATCACGGGCAACGACTTCCTCTACGGCACGGACGAAGGGGCGTTGACGCCCGACACGGCGAAGCACCTTGCGGACGTCGACGCGGTCGACAAGGACGGCAGACCCATCGATCCGAATGAAATCACGGCGGACCCGGACGAACTCGCGGCCATAAATGAAGCGATAGAAAACGGGGTGACGGGCGAGTACCCGCTCACCTTCACGACGCCGGACGGCGAGAGCGTCACCGTAACCGTGACGCTCCGGGACAACGGCGCGGGCAACACGGATCCGGGCAAGGCGGATACCGAACGCATCGCCGCCAACGACTTTGCCTACGGCATCGACGAGGGGACATTCACCGCGGACATCGCGAAGGCCCTCTCGTCCGTGAAGGCCGACCGCGCGAGCGGGGCGAAGATACCGATAAAGGACATCAAGGCGAACGCGGTTGAACTCGCCGCCGTCGAGGCGGCAAGGAAGGCCGGGAACCTCGGCGTCTACCCGCTCGCCTTCGCGACGCCGGACGGCACGTCCGTCACGATCTCCGTGACGCTCACGCACCACGGAAAGGGCGGCGTCGACCCCGATCCGTCGGACCCCCGGCTGACGAGCGCCCACATCACGGGCAATGACTTCGGCTATGCCTGCAACCTGCCCGACCTGACGGCCGGCGCGGCGCGGACCTTGGGCATGGTGGGCGGCATCGACAAGGGCGGCAACCGGATCGCGGCGGCAAAGCTCGTACCCGACTCCGCGCAGCTTGCGGCGATCAACGCCGCAAAGAATGCCGGAAGGACGGGCGGCTTCCCGCTCGCCTTCACGGGGCCGGACGATACCTCCGTGACCCTCACCGTGACCCTCTACGACGGGGGCAGCCCCGTCCCGCCCGACCCCGCGCCGGGCATCCCCGCGGTCATGGGCGACAACTTCACCTACAACGTGGCGAATCCCGTCCTCACGGCGTCGATCGTCAAGGCGCTGTCGAAGGCGGCGGGCAGGGACGCGTCCGGCTTCCCCGTCCCGAGGAGCGGGATCGCCGTGGACGCGGCGGACCTCGCCGTCGTCGCCGCCGCGCAACGGGCGGGCGTCACGGGCGTCTTTCGCGTCGGCCTCGCCCATGGCGGCGCGGAGCATCGGATATCCGTCACGCTCGTAAAGGATGAGGCCCCCCTCGTCCCGCCCGTCCCGCCGACGCCGGCGGCCCCTGCGGCGCCCACGCCGCCCGCGTCCGTCGTCGACACCGTCGTCTCGCGCGTCAGCGTCGTGACGACCCGCATCGCGGCCGACATGGACGCCGGCGCATCGACCGCAGGGGAGAACCTCGCGGGCGTCATCAACGGCATTTCGGAGGAGATCGCCGAAGGGGCGACGCCCCTCGGCGGCGGCGCGGGCGGCGCGTGGGCGCTCGTCAACCTGCTGCTCGCCGTCTTTGGCGCGGCCCTGTTCCTCTCCGCCGTCCTGTTCGCGCCGAGGCGGCGCGAGGCGGACGAACGCCGGGATGTGCGGCGGCGCGGCGGGCTGTGGATGCCCCTCTCCCTTATCGCGGCCGCCTTCGGCGTCCTGTTCTTCCTGCTCACGGAGGACATCACCGCTTCCATGCGGATGACGGACGCCTATACGGCCGTACAGGCCTGCGTGTTCGCGGTATCGTTCATCGCCGCCCTCGCGGGCGTACGCAGACGCGACAACCCGACGGAGGAAACGGGCGAGACGAACCCCGTCGAGCCCATCATGGGAAAATGACAATGTGACCGAAACGGAGAAAGATAAAGGAAAGGAATAGGCAAAACAAATGAGAAGAACGGGCAAAGAAAAGAAGCGGCGGAAGAAGCCGCCCGCGCGGCTTGTCCGCGCAGTGGTTGTGGCGGCCTGTGTCTGCACGCTTATGCTCCCCGGTTGCGGAGAGGTGAGCGCGGATACGGGGCCGGAGGAGATGGTGGCGCGTGTCTTGGATACGTTGAAGGAATACGAGGTCACGGAGTTCACCGCAACCGGCGCCGGTGTCGGCGCCGAATACATGGAAGATGTACTCTCTGAGGCCGCCGGGCGCGTCACGGAATTTGAATATAAGATCGGCGAAGCGACCGTGCGCGGCGACCGTGCGGAGGTTGAGGTCATTGTGACGGCCTATCCCCTCGGCGGGGTATTTGAGGAGACGGCGGACGCCTTCCTCACCGAACTCGCCGGGCGCGTCGCGCGGGAAGAAAAGGCGAAGATCGAGGCCGATGCCGCCGCGACGGAAAGCGGGACGGCGTCGGGCGATATACGGGGCAACGCGCCGGACGGCATAACGAGTCCTGCGGAGAGTGAGGTCGCCGTCGAGGACGAAGCGGAGGCGCTCGCCGTGTTCGAAAGCGAAGCGGAGACGGCGGAGAACAACGCATTATTCGCGGCGCGCTTCAAGGAACGGCTCGCGCGGACGGACAAGAGCTTCAAGAAAACCGTCATCGTCACCCTCATGCGCAACAACGACGGCGTATGGGTATTGGACGCCGTCTCCGGGTCCGGCGATCTTGTGGACGCCGTGTACGGCGGTCTGCCCTCGAAGGCTGCGGAATTCGGAGAGAAGGCATTGGACGACCTCTTCATCCGCACCTACGCCGCCGCCTTTGAGGAGGAAACGGAAGGGTTTGCGGACTGAACAAAGAACGCCTTCGGCGTTGCGGCCGGCCCGTGCGGCCCGATGCCTTGACCAATGCCCATGGGAGGGATTGCCCGTTCTTCTCTTGGGGTCGGACACAGACCGGCCGCAACGCCGAAGGCAAAGATACACCGGCGGGCAGTTACCTACGGAAGGGGGGATATGGACAACGAGGCAATCGGCGCGTTGGCGCTCAAAGCGAAGAACGGGGACAGGGACGCGCTGTCCGCGCTGTGCGAGGCGAAGGCGCGCACGGTGCTGTACCACGCGTTAAAGCATCTCGGCAACCGCGAGGACGCGCAGGACGCCGCGCAGGAATCGCTCATTCGCATATGCGGGAACATCGGCGGACTGAAAGACCCCGCCTCCTTCAACGCGTGGGCGCAGAAGATCGTCCTGCATACCTGTTTTGAGTTTAGGAAGAAGCGGCATGACACGGCGGTGCGAACGGAGAGCGTCACGGAACGCGAGTTCGAGGAACGGGACAGGGACGTCTTGCCCCAAGCGTACGCGGAGGACGCGGACGGGAAGGAGATATTGCGGCGCATCGTGTCGTCCCTGCCGCCGAAGCGCAGGGAAACCGTGTTGTTGTACTACTACGACGGGCTGAGCTACACGGAGATCGCGGAGGTGACGGGTGTGACGGTGAGTACGGTGTCGACGAATCTCTTGCGCGCCAAGGAGTCCATCCGCGAGGCTTACGAGCGGTACGAGAAGTACGGGCGGGAGAGGCAAGACGGAAAAAACGGGCAAAACGGGAAAGGATGGGGGAGGAAAGTTAAAAGAGGCGAGGTGATGAAAGAAAGTTTGGGGATATTCGCCCTGCTCCCGGAGGCGCTCAGGGAGGAGGCAGCCGTACTCGTCACGGATGCGGACATAGCTTTCTTGAAGGAGGGTACGCTGTCCGCGCTTGCGAATGTACAGCTCTCCGGCGCCGGAGGGGCGGTGGTTTCGGCGGGAAACGGGGCGGCAACCCTGAAGATGCTGGCCGTCGCGGCGCTCATCACATCCCTGACGGTCACGTGCGTATTTATGGCCTTGGATCCCGTACCGACGGGGCGTTCCGAAGTCGCCGTACGGGAGGCGCCCGTCACGGACGCGGCGGACGAGGAAGCGCCGGACACAACCGCGCCACCCGCAAAGGAGACGCCCGACGGCTATACGGAGACGACGACGCTTGCCGCGGATGAGGAGATCGTCCCCGGGGACGCACCGGCAACGCCGATCCCGCAGGAGACCGTTCCCACCGTACCCGCTCCGCTCCCCGAGCGGCTGAACCCCGTCGTCCCCGAGCCGCCCGCAACGCCCGAAGACACGGATCTTTCCGTATCGTTCCTCGAAGGAGACTGTTCCTGCGGACACGTCAATCCTAAGGAGGCGTTCGTGAGCGGACGTCATGCCGTAGGCGAGATACGTTGGAGCATCGAGGGCGAAGCGGACGGAAGTGTTCTTTACACGGGTACGGGAGGACGCGTAAGCATCCCCCTCGCGGCGCTCGCGGAGCGGAGCGGCAACGACGGCGTCTATATCCTGCGCTTCTCCGTCACGGACGCGGAGGGACATACGCGCAACGCGCAACGTTGGTTCTTGGTCGAACTCGGATGAGACGCTCGCCTTTACAGCTTCCTTCTGTAACAGAACAGCGCGATGAAGAAGCTCGCGATGTGGACCGCCATGGCGCAGAGCGCCAATACGCAAGCGAGTTCGTAATCCAACACTAAGAATACGAAAGCCAATACCGAAAAGGAGAAGGAGCTTACAAGAAACGCGATGGATCCGGATTTTTCGCTTATCTGCATGTTCCGCTCGTCCCTTTTGTTGATTTCCCGCTGTTTGGCATAAGCGGGGCGCATCCGCTTGATGAGAATGCCGACGACGCCCATCCCCACCCAGGCGCAACCGATGCCGGCAAGAAAGTCACAGGCGCTCGGGTTGACCTTCAGTTGGCTCATCAAAAACGAGACGCCGATCAGGCAACAGCCGAGAGCGGGCATGATCGGGATAAGTTTTTTGTCGACCCATGGTTTCATTTCGGATCCTCCTCGTAGATGAAAATTTCCTCGATACGCATCTTGAAAAAACGGGCTATTTTGAACGCGAGTATTATGGAAGGGCTGTATCGTCCGTTTTCCAACGAACCGATCGTCTGCCGCGACACCTCCAATATTTCCGCAAGCTCCTCCTGCGTGACGCCCCTTTGTTTTCGCAGTTCTTCCAATCGATTCTTCAAAGCATCGCCTCCTGTCCGTATGGAAAGTTTACTTTCCATATTCAGTATAGCGACGTCATTCAAAAATGTCAAGCCAACTTTCCAAAAAAGTTTTCGACCGAAACGCCCCCGCATACACATAGCTTTAAGCGAAACGTCGCCCCGGTTTTGACGGAAACGACGGCCGGTTTCACAACTCCGCTCAAGGCGCCGCACTTGCCTTTGCGACCGGCCAATGGAAACGACACGGGGAAGGCTCCGGCCACAGATCAAAGCCGCCCGGAATTCCGAGCGGCTTTGATCTTTTGCTTTTAAATCTTTTTTGACGGTCGGCGTCAAACCTTCCGATTCCGCGCCTCGCTATCGCTCAAGCAACTTGCGTCTCCGCATGAGCGCCGCGAAAAGGCCGGCCGCGCTCGCCGCCATGAGCAGGGCGATCAGCGCCGGCGTTGTCGTGTCGCCGGTCTGCGGGCTACCGGTTTTCGGCTCGTCGGCCCGCGCGAGGATGCTTAAGCCGACGGTCGCGTTGTTGCCGTCCGCGTAGGCCAAGGTGACCGTATGATTGCCCGCGGACAAGGTGTCGAGGTAGTCCGCGTAGAGCGTGGCCTTCGTGCTGCCTTCCTCCACCTTTCCCTGCGCTCCTTCCCACAGGATGTCGCTCGTCTTCGTCAGGGCGATCTCATTGCCGTCCACGATCAACGCCGTGAACCCTTCCCCGCTCATGGAGCGCGGCGATTGTACGACGAAGGGTTTGCCGCTGCCGACGGTGTAACTCGCCCCGCCCTCGGAGAGGATTTCTGCGGCGGCGGGATCCGATACGATCAATTCCGTCTCTGCGGGATCGTTTTTCGTGGCTTCCGATATCGCGACGTGAGCGCCGGCCGGCACATCGATCCAGAAGGATGTTTCGATATAGCCCGCAGTGTCCGCAGAATCCCGCGTGAGTGCGCCTCCGCCAAGAAGAGCTCCGACGGACGCTCCTTTTTCATTATCTTCAAAATCGCCCATGCCTGTGCCGGCAAAGTCGCCATAACCATATTCGTATACATAGCCGCCATAGGCGTCGCCTATCGCCGAAACGATCTCGCCCTTCTTTTCCGGGATAGATACATGGTTGTAAATAATCCATTGATAGGTTTTGTCATCCACGGAATCCCCGGCGTCCGCCGGCCAGTCCGCGATGCTGACGCGCGTATCCAAGCGGTAGACGTCCCCTTTGACCGGCCCGTAATAATCCAAGACACGGGAATCCATGCCCGCCTTGTCGCCTGCGCTTTTCATGTCGTCCGCAGTGACCTTTTGCAGGGTCTTGCCGAGCAGGGTATAGTCGGGATGAAATTTTGGATCCGACGTCGCGCCTTCCTCCGCAAACGCCGCAGGCGCCGCCAACATCGTTGCGAGAACGAGGGTCAACAGGATTGGCAAAAACTTTCTTCTCATCGTAGATTCTCCTTCCGTGATATCCGCCGCAAAACCCTTCGACGGGCAGATCGAGCTAAGCCGTTACCCTTCCCCCATTTATAGGATA
>JAISGB010000146.1 GCA_031263335.1 Eubacteriales Family XIII. Incertae Sedis bacterium | reverse complement strand
GAAATACCCTTGACAGCACAGCTCTAAGAACCTGTTATTGCCTCCGAAAATTGCTATTGCACCGCGCTGTCCCTCATATGTTTCAGGCGATTTCCAAGCAATTCATTTGCCCGCCTGTGCCATCGCCGCACATCCTCCGGCGTAAACGCGTTCACACCGTCGTCGTAACCCAAGACAAAACACGATTCGCCGCCCTTGCCTATTTGCATATACCGTGAAAAATCGAACGAGGTTATGTAATAGTTGTATTGTTCGGGGTTGGCATACAGGGCGGTTCCGGGATATGGGATGAGGCCGTATACAGCGTATTCGTCAATGGCAAGCCCGGACGCTTCGGTGAAGTACCGCTCGATGCTCGCGTCCGTATCGTAAGGCAGTCCCACCATAAAAGACGCGCGTACGGCAAGGCCGCGCTCCTTCGCCGCCGTCAGATGATTCATGTACTTTAACATGCCGTGTTTTCGCAGAAAACGCAGATTGTCGGGGTTACAGGATTCTATGCCGGCCGACAGCATTTGACAGCCCGCATTTTTAAGCAATGCGCAAGTGTCCGGTTTATAGTCCTCCACCCGCCCGAAAACGCGAAAGAGAATATCCTCCTTCGCTATGGCGGCCAACAATTCATGAAGCCGAGGATTGGCGAGAAAATTGTCGTCATTGAAACGGATATTGCGGTATCCCAACTCCTTTATCAGGCGGATTTCTTCAATGACGTTTTCAACGGAACGGAATCGAAACCCGACGCCGGCGCCGCCCATGACAATGCTGTTGCAATGCAGACAGCTGTACGGACAACCGCGGCTTGTCAGCATTGAGATACAAGGTTCCCCATTCAACCGTCTGGTGAAGCGCCCGCGTTCCACCATGTCTCTGGCGGGGAACGGGATTCTGTCCAAGTCGGTTTCCTGTTCACCCCGTATCACGCCGCCGATCGGATTCCCCTCGTTGGCCGCCAAGACAACCGCATAAAAAGCTGCTTCGCCTTCACCGACGATAACCCCGTCCGCGCCCAATTCCGCCAGTGATTCTTCCGGCAAAGCCGACGGGTGGGGACCGCCCAAATAGATCGGCGCCGCCGGGGCAATCCGCCTGATATGCCGTATGATCGACTTCGTGCTTTCAACGGCGGTGGAGTACATACTGATTCCGTACACATCGGCAATATGCAACGCGGCCAATTTTGTATCGAGCGGTTCCTTGCCGGTCATTTCACAGATCGCCGTGTCGATTCCGCGTTCCCGCAAATAGCCCGCGATATAAGAAAGCCCCAGATTCTCCTCGAGCGCGTCATCATCGACGCCGCCATAGGGCGGGTTTATCAAAACCGCGTTGCGCTTGCGATCCGTGTTCATCGGTTTAAGCCTCCCGGCAACGTGAGATCGTTTCCAATTGTTTTTCCGAGGTTTCCTTCTTCGTGTCTATCGGTTGGCAGGTCCGGCAGTTTTTGCACGGAATGTCGAACGCAAGCGGGGAAAAATCCCCCGACCTATCGCAGGAGCGGATTGCGGCGAGCTTCTCTCCGTTCCAAATCCGCGCGATATTTGTGTCGCCGTCAATCCGCCCGAGAACGACATCTTCCGTATATGCCTTAAACAATTCGTTGAAGCAACATACCATTGCGCCGTCGCAGTCAACGGACGCCCGCGCCCAGTGGACGAGGCACGGCTCTTTAACCCCCGCTTCGCCGCGGATATCCAAAATATTATTGTAATTGTGATAGGAGCGGACAAACACGTCGGCAGCGACATCCTTATCACGCCAGTATGCAATGAATCTTTCGTCCGCCTTTTCATCGTCCGTTTGTACGCGGCTCAGCAGGAGACGTGTTTTCAAACCGTTCCTGCGGATATATCCGGACAGGAACGCGATATTTTCCGAAACAACGTCAAACGCGTCAATGCCCTTGGTTGCGCGGTATCCGTCCGCGTCCGAGGCGTTAACGGAGACCTCGATGATGGATACGCTTTCACACAGCGCCGAAAGCAACGTTCCGGCGCGGGTCACAGCGCATGTAAACAGCCATGAATCCGTGCCGTATTCACGCAGGATCGACAACGCTTCCGGCAGATTGTTCCATAAGAGCGGTTCCCCGACCGAGTGGAGGCGCATCATGCTTCCCTCATGCAAACTGATTTCCTCGGCGATGCGGGCAAACAGTCCCAAGCTCATCTCCTTAGAACCGAACCGCTTCAAACGATCCTCCGGCGCGACCGTTCCCACCGGGCAATGTACGCAACGGCACGGACAGCGTCCCGCCATCACATTTACATTCACAATACGGGGAAACAGTTTCGCCTTTTCAAAATCCACGGTATATTCCTCTTTCATTATGCGATCGCCCATTTTTTGTCAAAATTGGTAACCAACATCCACATAACAATACGGGTCAAACGCGCCGGGGGAATTCTTTACCATAATCGGACAATTCCCGATACATCGGTTTGCATTGTAATAATCGCAACGGCGGCATCTTTCGTGCTTGTACATTTGCAGGTCACGGTACACGGCCCACCGCTTCGAGTCGTTCCATATGTCCATAAACCCGCATTCATCGAGATTGCCCGCCACAAAGCGCGCGCGTTCGGGATCGTTCCCGTCGAGCGAGGACGCAAGGCTGTAAGAACAGCCGTAAACGTCGCCGTACGGGGAGATGACGCACCCTTCCCGTCCGGCGGCGCAGGATTTTTCTTTTTTGTATACGCGGTCATGGGAGTCCGTCGGCTTCAAGTCAAGGGTTGTGACGAAATTCAAGTCCGGATATTCCGCCCGAAGAATCTCCAACGCGGCGATGAACGCTCGAAACCCATCCTTGGTCAGTTGCTTTTTCAAAGCCGACGGTTCCGATGTGAACGGGCGCAAAGGGATGCAATTCAATGATTCGACGCCGATCCGGCAACAGTTTTCAGCCAACGGTTTTAACTGCTCATATGTATGGTTGCCCTCTTGGATCAATGTGTTGACGCGCACCCTACGCCCGGCGCGGGCGTATTCGCCGGCGGTCTCGATCGCCGCAAGCACACCGTCTTTGAGCAAAGGCTTGCTTTGCGCCAAATGCTCGTCGTCCACAGAGACGATGAGCCAATCGATGCCGGAGGCCAAGGCGTTATCCATAACCTCTCGTTTCCAGACGCCGTTCGTACCCATGGCGAGATAGAATCCCAACGCCTTCAAATAGGCCGCCAGTTCCCACACATGGGGCGAGGCGGTGGGTTCCCCGCCCGTCAGTTGGACAATCCAAACGCCGTTTTCATACAGGGTCTTTCCCAGACGCATACATTGCTCCAAATCCATCTCTCCCGCAAAATGCGGAGCGGCAAACCGGTTATAACAGTTTGCGCAGGCAAGATTGCATTTCCGCGTCAGTTCCCAATACACGCGCTTCGGCGCGGAACAATAATTCGCGTTCTTGTGATATGGGGTGTCTATGGGCTTTTCGCAGTCATATGCGTCCAACGCCCCATCCGGTTCAATGAGAAACGAACGGCCTTCATTGCGCTCAAACAGTTCGATCCCGTTCCACTCCGTCCTCGCGCGGTACGCGGGCCTACACATCGCGCATCCACTCCTCTCCGTATTGTTTCATACAGTAATACTCACGTCCCCCGAACCGGTCGTGCAAGGCGTGTATACGAGCCGGGCAACCGGCAAAGCATTTCCCGGTTTTGTAATAAAAGCAGACCGCGCATTCACGGTTTATTTCATCATATCCCGCAGGGTAGTTCCGCATGACGGACGCGAATCCGTCACCGTCCTCCATGATATTACCCAATCTCATTTCTTCAAGCCCGTCAAAAAAACCGCAGGGATAGCAATCCCCGTCTGCGGAGACAAAAACGCCGTCGCGTGTCCGGACGGGGCAATTCTCATTCTCGCAAAACGACTTGGCCTGAGCGTCATATGTAAAGCCTTTCCGTATGTTGACGCCCGCTTTCTCAATCCATACCATGCGTTTAAACAATTCCCTCGGATCCCCCATGTCGGATATACCGCTTCTGCCGATGGGGATAATGGGATTGAACGCGAGCGCCGCTCCGGTTTGCCCCGCAAAATCGATCATTCGCCTGATTTCCGAGTCGCTTATCTGTGCGGTGAGCAACGTGTTGATGCGAACGCGGAAGCGCCCGGACAAAACCCGAACGGAACGGAGGGCGCGATCGGTAACGCCCGCGCCGCGTAAAGCGTCGTTGGTTTCAAACCCGTCCACCGATATGATAAAGCCTGTGCGTTCCGGATCCGAGCGGCGCAGTTTATCCATAACGCGATCATCGATAACGCCGTTTGTCTGCAACAGCACGGTCAGCCCCTTGGCGCCGGCAAAATCGAGGATGTCCCATATATCCTCCCGAACCAAGGCCTCACCGCCCGTAATCTGTATTTCCGAAAAACCCTCTGCGGACGCCTTTTCAATAACGGAACAGATCCGGGCGGCATCCGGCTCATCCCGGAGCGTTTTTCCGGAGTCGTTAAAACAGTGAGCGCAACGAAGATTGCAACGTCTTGTGACCGCAAAGTATAACCGCTTCATTTGTCACGCTCTCAATAACCAAGACGGAAACCTTCGGGCAGGAGTTCCGACAATCGGTACTCCCGCAAGTGATCTTCGTCCTTGCCGACGATGACGCGAATGTCCGCGCCGAACTCGAAGAGGAATTGGCGGCAGATGCCGCAGGGGAGCGCGACGACGGCGCCGGACGCCGAGACGGCGGCGATGGCGACGGCCTCGATATCGTCCCTGTGCCCGTTCAGGACGGCGGAAGCAACGGCGACGCGCTCCGCGCAGATCGTGGCGCCGTAGGACGCGTTTTCGATGTTCACGCCCTCAAAGACCTCGCCGGACGCCGTAAGCGCCGCAGCCCCGACGCGAAAACCGGAATAAGGAGCATAGGCTCGCGCGCAAGCGGATTTTGCCCTAAGATACAGCGCCTTATTGTCCATCGCCGACCTCCTCCCTTGAGTGATTATCAACTCAAAACTTAAATCAAGGCTCGTGATAAAAACATAAATCAAGACTACGCAACGGTCGCGGGAGTTACCCTACAGTTCGCGGCGACCCTCCATTGCTTTTGACAGCGTTAGATCATCGGTATAGTCCAGATCGCCGCCGACGGGGACGCCGTGGGCGATCCTCGATACGCGGATGCCGGACGGCTTGATGAGCTTCGCGGCGTACATCGCCGTAGCCTCCCCTTCGATATTCGGGTTCGTGGCGATGATGACCTCATTCACTTGATCGTCCCCGCGGAGTCGCACGATGAGATGTTTCATGTTGATGTCCTCGGGTCCGATGCCGTCCATGGGGGATATCGCTCCGTGAAGGACATGATACAGTCCTTTGTATTCCTTCATACGCTCGACGGCCGCCACATCGCGGGGCGTTTCCACCACGCAGATCACCGTCCGATCCCGACCGGGATCGCCGCAGATGGCGCAGGGATCGGCGTCCGTCAGATTGCCGCAGACGGAGCAGTATTTCATCTCCTTCTTGGCGACGGTTATCGCGTCCGCGATCTCGAACGCCTCATCGTCGCTCATGGCGAGAATGTGAAAGGCCAACCGTTGCGCCGTCTTGCCGCCGATGCCGGGCAACTTGGACAGTTCATTGATCAGTTTCGCCAGAGGTTTGGGGTAGTTATACATGGACTCCGTCAGATCGGCAGGTTCAGGCCGCCGGTCACCTTCTCCATCTCGCTCTTGGATATCTCCTCTATCTGCCTGATCCCCTCGTTCACGGCGACGACGATGAGGTCCTGCAACATCTCCGGATCGTCCTTGTCCATGACATCCGGGTCTATCTTGACGGAAACCAATTCCTTCTTCCCGTTGACCTTGACCGCGACGGCGCCGCCGCCCGCCGTGGTTTCGACTTCCTTCTTTTCTATCTCGGCTTGAATGTCGTCCATCTCCTGTTGCATGGCTTGAAGCTGTTGCAACTGTTTCGCCTGTTGCATCTGCATACCCTTCGCGCCGCCGCCGGACGACTTTTTCTTGCCGGCCTTCATGCCTTTGCCCATAACCCCGCGTCTCCTTTCATAATGTAACCATCGCGACCGTTGAATAGTTTTGATTTAAGTGTTGAACATGCTATCGTTCAACGGTCGCGTTTTCGCCCATCTCGATGATCGTCATCTCCAACAATATTCTCGTATGCGCCGACCATCGGACATCGTTCAACAATTTCGAGAGCCTGTAGATACAATCGTTGATGAACGCCGGCTCAAGGCGCTTGCTCTGTTTGCGTATCCGATCGATGCTCTCGACGGATCTGTTCACGATGCGCTCCGGGTTCTTGACGAACTTGATCAGGAGCGCGCTGTGGAAATACTGTATCCATTCCTCGATCACGCGCCGCTCGTCCTTGCCCGCGGCCAATATCTCATCGAGGAGTATCAACGCTTCCGCGATCCGCCCGGCCGCGACATCGTCCGTCAGGGAGGACAACAAATCATCGCCGGGGCTGCCCAGTATCTCAAGAACCGACTCACGCATGATCGAACCCGTACCCGCGGAGACGCATTGTTCCAAAAGGCTGAGTCCGTCCCGCACCGATCCGTCCGCGTTGCCGGCCAAGAGGACCAGGGCGTCGTCATCGGCGCGGACGTCCATCTCGGCGCAGATCTCTCGCATGCCTTTCACGATCTCGGCGACGGAAACGCGCTTGAAATCAAATCGCAGACATCTGGACCGGATGGTGGCGGGCAATTTGTTCGGCTCCGTGGTGGCGAGCACAAAGACCACATGCTCCGGGGGTTCCTCCAAGGTCTTTAACAGGGCGTTGAACGCGCCCTTCGAGAACATATGCACCTCGTCGATGATGAACACCTTTTTCCTGCCGACGCCCGGCGGATAGACGACACTCTCCCTGAGTTCACGGACATTGTCCACGCCGTTGTTGGACGCGGCGTCTATCTCTATCACGTCGATGAAGGCTCCATTTTTGATGGAGACGCAGTTTTCACAGACGCCGCAGGGCCGTTCCCCGTCGCTCAGGCAATTCAGCCCCTTTGCGAGCAACCGCGCCATGGTGGTCTTGCCCGTACCCCTCGTGCCGCTGAACAGATAGGCGTGGCCTGTGTTGTTCGAGGCGATCTGACTGCGCAGGATCCTGACGACATGTTCCTGCCCGAGAACCTTGTCGAAGGTCTCCGGCCGAAATCTTCTGTAAATGGCGATGTATTTCCCGTCCAATGATCCCCTCTCGACCCGACTGAATAACCGCGATACAACAACACGAGGCTTTGCAGGCAGGGTCAGGCCGATCCGCGGCACATGGGATAATCCGCTTATCGCTGCTTCCTTCCGGACCTGACGAGGTTCACGGGTTCCCATTGCGCGGAACCAAACCCCGCCTGCAAAACCTCGGGTCACGGATCGCGCTCGTTACATTACTTGCATTGTAAGCCACCTTCGCATTACCGTCAAGCACAATTTGAAAGTACACGGGGGTTACCGCTTGATAAAACCCCGGGTTTATGTTAATCTGAAATTACAGTTTGGATCTCCGTAAATTGTTCGGCCGTGATTCCCGCCGAAGGAGGGTTTGCAATGTTTTATGAAAGGATCGTTGAGGGCGCATTGCGCAACATAGACGCGGCATTCCCCGTGCTGATGTTGACCGGGCCGCGTCAAGTCGGTAAGTCCACCTTGCTGAAAAAAATGGCGAGCGCGGACCGGAAGATCGTATCGCTCGACAATCCGACCGTTCGGGCGTTCGCAAAACAGGAACCCGCAATGTTCCTGCAACGATACGCGCCGCCCGTCCTGATCGACGAAGTGCAATACGCGCCGGAATTGTTCGACCATATCAAGGTATACGTCGATGAACACAAGCAATGCGGAGATTTTTGGCTGACAGGCTCGCAGACCTTTCACCTGATGGCACAGGTTACGGAATCGTTGGCCGGGCGCGCCGGCGTGGTCCGTATGCTTGGACTGTCAAACAGTGAAATCACGGGGACCCGCTTTGCGGAGTTCACGGCGGAGCCGCAGGAATGGATACGGCGCGCCGGATTGGCTTCGCCGCCGAACATCGGACAAGTGTTTGAGCGCATCTTCAAAGGCTCGATGCCGCGCATGTACGAAACGGAACAGACGAAGCGCGACGAATACTTCGAATCCTATCTGGAAACCTATATCAGCCGCGACATCAAGAACTTGTCCCAAGTGGCAAACGAATTGTCATTCTTGAATTTTATCGGTATTGTGGCGGCGAGGACGGCCACGAACGTAAACTATGAAACCTTGGCGAATGAAGCGGGCATTTCCGCGCCTACGGCGAAACAATGGCTGTCCGTATTGGTATCGAGCGGACTCGTCTGCCTCATCCCGGCCTATGCAAACAACGCGCTGAAACGAGTGGTTCGGGCGCCGCGCATGTATTTTCTCGACACCGGGCTTTGCGCCCATATCACCCGTTGGAGCAGCGCGGAAGTATTGGAACACGGCGCGATGAGCGGTCCATTTTTCGAAACATGGGTCGTTTCGGAAATCTACAAGAGCTATCTGCACAACGGCAAAAGGCCGCCTCTGTATTTTTATCGCGACAGCAACAAAAAAGAGATCGATCTCATCATCGCCTTAGACGGGAAGGTCCATCCCATGGAAATAAAAAAGGGTTCCGCGCCGAAAGACGCGATCCGGAATTTCTCCGCCCTCAAGCCGATCGAGGAAGATCCGAATGAAGACGATGTGCTTTCGGGTACGGCGCATTTAAAGACGGAGATAGGCACAGGGGCGGTCATCTGTATGCCCTCCGACGTCATCCCGATCGACAAGAAGAATTGGTACGTTCCGGCTTGGTTGATATAAGAAATACGACAGTCGGGACGGACTTTTCATACCCAATTCTCAATCCGTACGCCGCCGAATCACATCAACTCGGCGAAGCGGACATAGTATCCCTCCGCCGGTTGCGCGGCGAACGCGCGCGCGCAACGGGCGGCGGCTTCTTCCGCCTCGGCGCGATCCGCAAAGTACGCGACGACCGTCGGGCCGCTGCCGCTCATGAACACGCGATCCGGCGCGATAAGCCCGCGGATCCGCTCTATCGTCTCGCCGACCGCCGCGTAGGCGCGCGCGGCCACGGGTTCGAGTACATTCACCATGTATTTTGAGATATCGTTCGCCGGCGCGTCCGACGCCGCCTCCCGCGGGCCCCGCGACGCCTCGGTCCGGGCGAGGGCGCGCGCGAGGGCGTCCGTATCCGGCCGTTCCGGCGGAAGCCCCGCCGCATCCGCGACGTATTCATCCCACAACCCGTAGACGCGGGCCGTGGATACGGCGAGGTTCGGCTTGACGAGTATCGCTCCCCCGCGCGCGGAAGCGAGCGGCGTGAGCGCCTCCCCGATCCCCTCCGCGAGGGCGCAGGCGGACGCCGATCCGGCGTCCGCGAACCCGAGCGCGGGATTGAGCTTCGCATTGGCGATGAGACAGAACGGTACGTCGGCGCCGACGGACGCGCCGACGCGCATGAGGGCGGGGAGATCCGCGTCCAACGCCCAGAGACGCGCCAAGGCGAGCATGACCGCCGCCGCGTCCGTTGAGCCGCCCGCGAGGCCCGCCGACACGGGGATGCGCTTTACGACACGCAGGGATATCCCGGTCCCCGAAAGCGGGCAGAAATGATCCGCCATCGCAACGGCGGCCCGATACATGATGTTTCCCTTGCCCGAGGGTACGGAAAAACCGGGCGCGGCCATATCCGTACTCGCGTCGATCTTGACGGATACCCCGCCGTAGAGTCCCGCTCGCCCCTTCGTTTCCACCGCAATGTCGTCATGGACGCCGATGGCCTGCATGACGGAACGGATCGGGTGATAGCCGTTTTGCGGCTCACCCGTCACATCGAGGCTGAGATTGATCTTTGCGAACGCCCTCAAGGAAATATTGCCCATAATTGGTGTAGGCTTTCGTTTAACCGTTGAATTGTATCCGGCGAGCCGGTCACGACGGACTATTTCTTATGCTTCCCCTTGCCCTTTTTGCTCTTGGCCGCGGCGTTCTTCGCCCGCTTCGCGGCTTCCTCCCGCGCCTTTCGTTCGGCGACGGCCTTCCGCCCCGTCCGGTACGCGCTGCCGCCTGCGGAGATCGGCCTCGATCCTTTGACGCGCTTGGCGTCGGCCTTCTGTTCGGGCGCATCTTTTTCCTTCGCCGCCTCGGTAACGGCGCTCAACCGCTTCGCGCGTTTCTCCTTGTCCTTTTCGATGATCATGAGCGCCTGTTGGAGGGTGATGCCCTTATCCTTCGCCATCTTGTAAGGATTGACCTTCCCTTCCTTCATCACCGCTTCCGCTTCCGCTCTCGCCTTGCGTCTGTTGGAAATGACGGTCATGGCGATCATGCCCGCCACCATCACCACCATCAGCAACATATAGACCTTCGTGCTCCCCGATGTGTCCACCGTACTGAATTTGATGATCTCATCCTTGTCGAGCGTGCGATCATCCGAGGACATGAGCGTTTCGGATATGGTCAGCGTATATTCGCTGGCGGGTTGCAGGGTCCCCTCCTTCGGGACGGCGGTGACCAAGATGTAGTTGTTTTGCTTCGTGCCGTAATACGCTTCCGTCTTGACGGTCTTGCCCTTGCTGTCCGTGAGCTTGAAGCAGGCGGAATTGTTCTTCTGCACACGCTCGGACGTCACGTCCCCGTTGAAGAAGAGCTTGATCCCCACGTTCTGCACCGGCATGTGTTCGCCTTTGTTCTGCGGATAGCTCTCTTCGAGCTTCAATGCGCCCGAATCCCCGGCTGCGGCAAACGCGGAGGGCGCAACCGCCGCGAGGATCGAGACAGACGCGAGCAATACGGCTATGACGACGGCGGACGCAACGCCGATCCGTCCCCGCATCCGGCGCGATACGGGACGCGCCCCCGCGCTCCCGCGCGCAAAGCCCTTCATCGCAATCACACAGCCATTCGTCTTCAATGTAAACAACTCTTTCATGCAACACACCCTTATCTTCGCAGATCGGCAAAGAAGCCCTTGAGCAACGCAGCGCATTCCGACCGCAATATCCCAACTTCGTATATCAGCGTATGATTGAGTTCCCCGGATGTCAGGATGTCCTTTACGCTGCCTCCCGCCCCGCTCTTGGGGCTGTCCGTCCCCGCGTAAACCGCGTCGAGTCTGGCCAAAATACACGCGCCCGCGCACATGACGCACGGCTCGGCCGTGACGTACATCGAGCAACCCGAGAGACGTCGGGCGCCCAACGCGTCGGCCGCCGCCCGAATGGCGATCATCTCCGCATGTCCCGTGGGATCGCGGTCGGCCTCCGTGCGGTTATGCCCGCGCGCCACGATAAGCCCGTCCCGCGCGATGACGGCGCCGATGGGCACATCGCCCGCCATTCCCGCCTTTTTCGCCTCCTCAAGGGCTTCGCGCATGAAAAGCTCGTGCAAGTTTTTCTCATGGTCTGCCACAGCTTTTTATGATATCATAAACATTGGAGCATTTCAATCAAACGAAACGGACAGAAAAAATCATGACAACAAAAGACAATCGGACAAAAAAAAGAGGAGGCGGCCTCCGCGTCCTCGTACTGATCGCGGTCATCCTCGTCCTCGCGGCGGCGGTCTATATCGTTTCCCAACGACTCCTCGCCGACAACGGCGGGCGCGCGGGAAGCGGATCGTTGTTTTTCGGCGGCGCGAGTACGCCGACGGAGGAGGAACTCGAAGCGCAGGGCTGGATATCGCCGGGCGCGCTCAAGGCTTACGCCGAGGAATACAACGTGAACACGGAATTCCTGAGCCGCATCTTTCGGGACAAGATCGTATATAAGCGCGGCGGATCGATCCTGTACGAGGACATCGATCCGAATCTGAAAAAACACCCCTACGACTGGGATCGTCTGCGGTGGGACGAACGCCGTCCGCATTATGAATATGAGTCCAAAACGGAAGGCGGGGCGTTCGAGGCGGTTTTGGGCATCGACGTATCGCGATACCAAGGGGATATCGATTGGAAGAAGGTGGCGGCCGACGGCGTCTCCTTCGCGATGATACGCATGGGTTACCGAGGCTACGATACGGGCAGATTGGTCACGGATGAGTTCTTCGAGGCCAATATGCGCGGCGCGGCGGACGCCGGCGTAAAGGTCGGCGCCTATGTTTTCTCCCAAGCGACAAACAAGGCCGAGGCGATCGAAGAAGCGGAATTGGTCCTGACGAGCGTCGCCCCCTACAAAGTAACCTTCCCGATCGTCTTTGACATCGAGGAAATATCGGGACAGAACGCCCGCACGGACGCCTTGACGCCCGCAGAGATCACGGACATCGCGATCGCCTTCTGCGAGCGCGTCGCAAAGGACGGCTATAAGCCGATGATCTACGCCAACCCGAAATGGTTCGTCTCCCGCATGGAACTCGACCGGTTGGAACCCTATGACAAATGGTTGGCGCAGTATTACAAGAAGCCGGCCTTCCCCTACGCGTTCTCGATGTGGCAGTTCACGAATACGGGCGCGGTGGACGGGATAAACGGGGATGTGGATTTGGATCTGGCCTTCATTCCCAAATAACCCGTTCCGCGCCATTCATGCGGCCGAGATTTATTTGACCGAGGAGATGAAGGATTCCAAGCTTTCCCCCGCGCTGACGCGCACCCTCGGCAGGGCGTATCGGTCTGTGCCGGGATACGCGCGCTTGAATTCGGTGGTGACGGCCAACCGGAACCCGGCCTCATCCAAGATCTTCGCCGTCTTCTCATTGTGGTGCCCGAAGGGATAGCAGAACACCTCCGCCTTGCCCCCAAGCTCGTCCACGGATGTCCGCAGATCCTTCAGGGCTTCCTCGCGGCCGAGGGACAGAAAGAGACCCTTGCCGCCCTGCCCTCCCCGATGCATGTTATGGGAATGGGAACGGTAACGGACGCGTTCGTCGGCAAATCCTTCCACCGTTGACCGTCCCTTTGCGGAGGTGATCAGGAAGGATGTGACATCGACGTTGTATTGCTTGATCACGGGGAGCGCCAACGCGAAGAAACTGTCGTCGCCGTCATCGTCCGTGATCACCACGCTCTTGGGCGGCAACGCCATCTTGCCGGTCACAAAAGCCTCCACCTCGCGCCATGTCGGGAATTTATATTGATTGTCGCGCAGATACGCCATATGCGCCCGAAACATGTCGATATCCAACCAATTGCCGTTGGCGCCCGTTCCGCCGGCATTCTTGTCATAGAACCAATGATACATCAGGATGGGCAGGCCGCGCACCTTCCTGTAATCGCCCTTGGGGATCCAACGCGCGTAATACACGGTATCCGATCGGGTTTTTACGCGGCTGTTCTCCAAGACGCGCGCCCCGCGATCCCGCTTCGTATGCCAGCCGCCAAACACGAAGCCGTCCATGGTCGGCACCGGCATCTCATCGTATTTGCGCCCAAACACGACGGTCTTGGATGTCGAGTCGCAGACGCCGCCCATCGCGTCAAAGGTGATGGAAGGCTCGTCGGGCGCGCGCGAGACCATACCCGTCCGCGCGTCATCGAGCGCCGATCCCGTCGTCGCCGATCCGGAACCGTCCGTCCCGTCCTCGGCAAACACAAAACCGCATCCCGCCAATATCAATACAACCGCCGCAAGCGCGATCGCTCTTCGTCCATATGTCCTGTCTGAAATTCTCATAAATTTACCCCCTGTACCTCCATGATACCAAATAAGCGCGCGCTTGTAAATTGAGCCGGCGGAGTTGATTTTGCCGTAAAAAGTTCATACAATTAATCAGGAAGGTGAACCAAGAGACCTGTGCCGGGTTATGCGACCGGTCGACGCCTTTTTCTCGTATTCCTTGTTTTGCCAACTCGAATGTGATATATTTATCTCATGAAAAACTTCTTGTACAACAAGAGCGACCTCTTCGTCGCATTGGCGATCATCGTGATCGCGGCGTTCATCATCTGGACGAGGATCAACGCCATCATGGATTTTCCGAGCAACGAAAACCCGGATGCAGAAACGAACAATGCCGCCGTCGCAGGTGAGGACGCGGTCGATCCGGACGCGGCGACAGATCCGAACGCGACAACCGAATCGCCGGCGGACGCGGGGAACGCCTCGAACGATCCCCCCGCGCAACAGCCGGCCGCCGTGCAGTTCGTCGTCGAACCGGGACAGGCGACATCCACGATAGCGGACAATCTGTTGGCCGCGAATCTGATCCCGACCAAAGAGGAATTCCTGTCCGCCGTCCGGTCGATGGGCGTGGAATCAAGACTCAAAGCAGGCACGTTCAATATCCCAACGGGCATGTCCGTTCCGGATATCATCAATATTTTGACCAAATGACAAAGCGGATAACTGTTCAAAACTCAAATCAAAACTACTCAACGGTCGCGATAGTTTTGATGGAGTCCGGGTTCCAAGGCAAATTTGCATTGGGTTTCGGAATACGCAACGCATAGGATGTGACTCGCTATGCTCGCAACTAATAGCGTGACCGTTGATGAGTAGTAACCTACCGGGAGGATCGATTATGGCTTTGGTAACCACCACCGAGATGTTCAAGAACGCTTACGACGGAGGCTACGCCATCGGCGCGTTCAATGTCAACAATATGGAGATCGTACAGGGGATCACGGAGGCCGCCTTTGAGGAAAAAGCGCCCCTCATCCTTCAAGTATCCTCCGGGGCGAGGAAATACGCCAAACATGTCTACTTGGTCAAATTGGTGGAAGCGGCTTTGGCGGACACCGATCTGCCCATCGCCCTCCATTTGGATCACGGCGCCGACTTCGAGGTCTGCAAGTCCTGCATCGACGGGGGCTTCACCTCGGTGATGATCGACGGCAGTTCCCGCCCCTTTGAGGAGAACATCGCGGTCACGAAGCAGGTCGTCGAATACGCCCACGCCCATGGGGTGGTCGTCGAAGGGGAATTGGGGCAACTCGCAGGGGTGGAGGACGAGGTCAATGTCGAAAGTCATTCCTATACGGATCCCGATCAGGTGCAGGAATTCGTGGAAAAGACCGGCGTCGATTCCTTGGCCATCGCCATCGGCACCTCCCACGGCGCGTTCTAGTTCAAACCCGGACAAAAGCCGCAGTTGCGCTTTGACATCTTGGATGAGGTGTCCGCAAGGCTTCCGGGCTTCCCCATCGTATTGCACGGCGCTTCGTCCGTCATCCCGGAGATGGTCGAAAAGATCAACAAATACGGCGGCGCGATGCCGGGCGCCATCGGCATCCCCGAGGACATGTTGCGGCAGGCCGCGAAGAGCGCCGTATGCAAGATCAACATCGACTCCGATCTGCGGCTCGCGATGACCGCCACCATCCGCGAACACTTCGCCCTGAATCCGGCGGACTTCGACCCGCGCCAATACCTGAAGCCCGCGCGATCCGCGATCAAGGATATGGTCAAACGGAAGATCGTGAATGTGTTGGGGTGTAGCAACAAAGCCTAAATTATACGCTTTCCTTGCCTTTTTGCAGGGCGATGGTCCCCGTTCGCGCCATCTCCACGATGGAATATTTTGACAACAGATCGATGAGCAGATCCACGCGCTCCGGTCTGTCGTCAAACTCGATCATGAGCGTCGTATGCGAGATATCGACGATCTCACAGTTCATGATCTTCGCGATATCCACGATCTCCCCGCGCTTGGATTCGTCCACTTTCACCTTCACGAGCGCCAATTCCCGTCTCGTGATCTCGCTGTCCGCCAGATTTCGCACCTTCAGGACATCGATCAGCTTGTTCAGTTGCTTCGTAACCTGCTCCGCCATATAATCATCGCCGTCGACGATGATGGTGACGCGCGAAACGCGCGGATCCTCCGTCGGCCCCACGGCGAGACTGTCGATGTTGAAGCCCCTCCGCGCAAACAGGCCGGATATGCGGGAGAGTACGCCCGCTTTGTTTTCGACTAATACGGCGATGGTATGTTTCACAATCGACCTC
>JAISGB010000271.1 GCA_031263335.1 Eubacteriales Family XIII. Incertae Sedis bacterium | reverse complement strand
AGCGCTACGGGCCGTATCATTATGGACATCTTCCATCGTCTGCACACAGAGCGGACTACGACCATCATTCTCATTACCCACAGCACAGAACTGGCCGCCGAATGTCCGCGCGTCGTGACCATTCGCGACGGATATAATGTCGGCGACGAGGAAGGGGGACAACATTATGGTCTTTCTTGAAAACATCCGCTTGGCGCTCAGTAGCCTTGCGGCAAACAAAATGCGGGCCTTGCTCACCATGTTGGGCATCATCATCGGCATCGGCGCCGTGGTAGCCATTGTTACGGTGGGCGACGCGATGACAGGAAGCGTCAACAAGGAGATGCTGTCCTACGGCGGAAACAATCTCACCGTAGGGTTGCAACAAAAACCGGCGGCGGCCGCCCCGGAGAATGACGCGGAAGGCGACACTGCCGGCGCGGACACAACGAACGACGATCTCGAAGACGGGTCAACCCCCAAGGAGAATGATCTTATCACGCCGGCAATGATCGATGAATACCGCAACGTATTCGGCAACCGGATAAAGGAGATCTCCGCAAGTGAGAACTTGGGCGATCTCGAACTGACCAACGGAAAGGCAAAAGCCTCCGTGCAGATATACGGGGTCAACACCGGATATCCCATTGAGGAGAGGCTCGTATTGGCGGAGGGGCGGATGCCCACCCAAAAGGATATGGTCGGCCGCAAGCATCTGTCTTGGGTAGATGAAAGGTTCGTCACACAGTATTGGGGTCCGCGCGAAACGCCGGAAAGTGTCTTGGGAAAAGAATTGCATATTGAATTGAACGGCCGGCCGGTGAAGGTATATGTGGCGGGCGTCTACCGTAAACCGGAAAACGGCGACTACCGTTGGGGCGGCGACAGCACCACCAAACTCTTGGTGCCCGCGCCGCTCGGAAAGCAACTTGCCGGAAAACCCGCAGGCTTCGACAGCGTCACCGTCATACCGAGCGAAGAAGTCGACAACGCGACGCTCCGGGCAAACACAGACGCCTTCTTTTCCGGTTATTATACTCAGAACAAACGGATCACAACCGCCATCACAAGCAATGAAAACTATATCAAAAGCGTAAAAAAATCGATGGGGCGGATGAACCTCGCCATCAGCGCTATCGCGGGAATCAGCCTCTTGGTGGGAGGCATCGGTGTGATGAACATCATGATGGTATCCGTGACCGAGCGGACAAGGGAGATCGGCGTCCGCATGGCGCTTGGGGCAAAAGGGCGTCTCATCCGATTCCAGTTCATGGTGGAAGCCATCGTCATCTGCCTCATCGGCGGATTTATCGGCGTATTGGTCGGCATCGGCCTCGGGACCGTCGGCGCCGGCATGATGGATCACTCCGCGAAACCGTCCATAACGGCCATCGTTGTCGCCGTCGGTTTTTCAGCGGCAATCGGCCTGTTCTTTGGATGGTATCCGGCCAACAAAGCCGCCCGCATGGATCCCATCGACGCGTTGCGGTACGAATAGCCGAGCGCACGCTGCGCTTCTCTGTTGTAACGCGGAACATTTTGGCGTATACTCTACCGAAAGGCGTCCGATCGGATCGCAACAAACTGCGCCCGGGTAAGACAGGCAACATCGGACGATCGGGCGTATCATCACCGGACGATCCGGAATGGTTTTGATTTCGCTTTTGCGCGGTACATGGGAGTTCTAAGCAAGATGAACGATGACAGAAAGGCGCCCGATATACGCGCCGTAATCTTGGCGGCGGGATATTCCTCCCGCATGAAGGCGTTCAAGCCGCTCTTGGATGTGGGCGGCCTGCCTGCCGTCGTTCGGCTCGCCGAAGCCGTCGCGGCGGCGGACGTCCGTGACGTGATCGTCGTCACGGGATACCGGGGCGATGAGACGGAAGCCGCCCTGCGGGAGCGCCGGCCCCCGGATGGGCAAGATACATCCGTGATACGGGCGATCCGCAACGAAGGCTACGCCGAGGGCATGTTGTCCTCGGCGCGGGTCGGTATGCGCGGGGCGACGCGGGACGGACGCCCCGACGCCATCCTGCTCTTCACCGCGGACAATCCGTTGATCCCGGCTTGGGTCATAAAGGCCGTGATCGCCGCGTGGGAGGCGTCTCCCCTTTCCTTGGTCGTCCCCTGCTATCGAGGGAAGAAGGGGCATCCCCTGCTCATCCCCGCGCCGTACGCGGACGAGATCCTCGCGCACGACGGCGCCGGCGGGGTGCGCGCCATCACGGACAGATACGACGATCGCCTCATTCGCGTGGAGACCGAGGAGGAAGGCGTCGTGTTGGACATGGACACCGAGGAAGGATATGAGGAAATCCTGCGGCATTACGAGCGCGTGAACGGAGGCGGGGAGACGACATCCCCCCTCGGACCCTTTCGGGGCAGGCTGATCCTCATCAGGCATGGCAGTACGGAACCTCATCGGGAGAAGATATTCCTTGGGCAGACGGATATACCGCTGTCGGACAGGGGCAGGGAGGAAGCGAAGGTTGCGGGGCAAGCCCTCGCGCGCCTGAACGCGCGGACGGACAGGATATACGCGAGCGATCTGTCCCGCGCCAAGGAGACAGCGGAGATCGTCGCGGAGGCGATCGCGGACGGTGCAGAGCCGCAAATCGTCGCCACGCCGCGGTTTCGCGAGATGCATCTCGGAGGCTGGGACGGCCGGTACATCAGCGAGATCAAGGCGCTGTACCCCGACGAATACGAGAAACGGGGGCGGGATATCCTGCGCTACAAACGGGGCGCGGAATCCGAGAACTATTATGATCTTCAATACAGGGTGATGAAGGAACTCAGGCGCGTATCGGAAGCTGAGGCGAAACGGGGCGCGGAGGATATCGTGATCGTCGCCCATCTCGGCGTCATACGCATCATCATGGCAAATCTGAAGGGGACGTCTCTCGAGGAAGCCCTGCGCGAGAATATTCCGCGCGGGTCGGTCAATATCCTTTCATGGCCTTGCGATTCCCGACCCGATCCAAACGTTTGAGGATGCTGCCGCAGGGACAGCGGCCGGGTATCCATCGGCTGAAATCACCCGTCCTGTAGCGAATAAACGGCATCGCCCTGCGCGTCAGGGTTGTAAACACCACCTCCCCATATGCCCCTTTGGGTACAACGGCGCCCGTCTCGGGGTCGAGGATCTCGAAGAGGATATCCGCTTCCCGAGGATGGTAGCCGATCCGCGATTCGCACGCCATGGCGCCGCCGAGGCCCATCTCCGTCATACCGTAATGCTCGTATACCTTACAATCCCACGCCCGTTCGATCGATGCGCGCGCGGCGCCCGAAACGTATTCTGCGGACAGGAGCAGGGTTCGCATGTTCTCTGTGAGGATCGCGTCGCCCACGCTTTTTTCCGCGAGCCGCACCGCCGCCGACGCGGTCGCCAACATGGAGTTCACACCCTTTTTTCGCATGAGGACGAGGGTTTCATCGTCCATGCTGCCATCGAAGGGCAGGATACCGAGCGGAATGACCTCGACGCCGATGCGTTCGAGTCCGATCCGCACGAGATCACCGACGGAACCCGGCCGTTCGCAGGGCATGAGCACCAAGAACACATCCCCCGGTTGCGCCATGACGCGCAACCCGTGCCGGATGTAGTCGATCATCAACTCCTGATCGTCCTCTGTAAAATAGACGCGTTTGGGCTTGCCCGTACTGCCGCCGGTTTCGAGGGTGACGATGCGGCTCACCTCGGAAGCGGAGACGCAGACCATGCCCGCCCCCTCGGCGATGAGCGAAGCCGCGTCCATCAGCGGGAGCCGCGCGAGATCCGAGAGATCGCGGATGTCCGCGTCCGGATCGATATCGGCAAACGCCCTCCCGTAGAAGGCGCTGTTCGTCTTCGCGTAGGCGACGGTCTCGCGCAATCGGGCGAGTTGGTATGCGGAAAGCGCGTCCCGTGTCAGCGCCGCTCCGCGTTCCAAACCTATTTTTTCCCCTATCCACCGATCGACGCTTATCTCGACGCTCATCCGTTTTCCCGCAAGTGCAACATATCCTCCAACTTCCGGTAGGTCTCCATGACGATGCCGGGACACAGCTCGATGCGCTTGAGCGCGTCGTCCTGTATGATCTCGAAACAATCGTAACCGCCGTATCTGTCCCCGAACCAATCCATCAGGTCATCCTGCAGATGATCCTGCGCGGCGGCGGCGTCCGCCACATAGAGCGCGGCCACGGCGGCGGCCAAGGTCCCGCAGATCTTCCCCTGCCCCATGCCGTTGCAAAACGCCGCCATAGAGGTGATCAGATCCGTGTTCTCCTTCCCGAGGTCCTCGATGCACAACGCCATGATCGTCTGGCTGCAACAATGCCCCTTGAGTTTCGATTCAAACAAACGTTCCTGTAGTTTCATGTTTCCCCCTTCGTCAACTTTTGACCCGCGCCTTTGGTTTTTCCATGATCAGAAGAAAATAGCCCTGTTTCTTTCCGCTTCCGGAAGCCTTGCAGAAGGTCTCCGTCGGCGCCCCTTCCGGGACGACGGACGCAAAATACGCCTCCATTGAACCATGTTCCATCAGTTTCTCCGCGACAAAGGTCTTCAAATCCTCCGTCCTATCCTCCCATAATAACTCCGTAAACCCGATCTCCTCGCAGAGGGCGATCAATTTCTCCCGATCGATCAGGCCGCCCGCCCCTCCGTCGCAGAGGGAGCCGTTCACGTCCTCCGCGCTTCCCTGCCCGGCCTCGGACGTCCCCTCTTCCCGCTCGGACGCCTTCGCGAACAGATCGCTGATGATCAGCTTGCCCCCGTCCTTCAGCACGCAGTAGGCTTCGTGTATGACCTCCGTCTGCATCGCCGCCACCGACAGGGTACACTCGAGCAACACGCCGTCGAATGTGCGGATCGGGAACTCCAAGAAATCCGCATCCCCCTCCCGGATGTCCGCGTCCGGGTATCGGGTCTTTCCCCGTTTCACCGATTCCGCGGATTTGTCGACGCCGCTGCCGCGAATGCCGAACCGCTCCTTCAGTTCATGCAACGTCTCACCTTCCCCGCAACCGATCTCGAGCATCCTCTGCCCTCGTTTCAGACCGGCCTTTCGCACCGCGTACGCGACGAGTTCAAAGCCTCCCGGACTATTCTTACCCAAAAAACCACCTCTTGACTCAAAAAATACAAAACTTTTTTAAAAAAAATTTTCGATCGCCTTCCCACCTTCGGAGATCGAGTGGAAAAACGAGGAAAAATCATTGATATTCAGCCGTTCATTCCTTAATCAAGGCGGATCCGCCGTCGGTAGACGCTGTTGTACGCGCAGAACGGGATGAGGCGCTCGTCCTCCGAAAACACTTGGACACGGCAACGCTTCAACCGCTCCGCGTCGAGATTGCTTTGATCCATGAAAGCCATGCCCGATATGGTGAACATATTCCGCTTGATATAGGAGAGCGCTTCGTCCAACGAGAGGGATTCGTCCCCGTCGTCATGGAGGCGCGACGACGCGGCCGGCGCGTCGTCCGCGTCGACGACCCATTTATTCAGGACGAAGTCCCTGTCCTTGCGAATGACGGAGAGGGGATCGGGTTCCGTCTCGCAACAGCACGAGACGCCCTCTTTCTTCTGCGCCTCGCTGAGAATGGAGGTCAGCGCTCCGTTGCGTTCCCGCAGGAAGTTGCTGCAGAAACAGCACAGCTGATGGCCTGTGCTGATGGGAACCAACGCGTCGCGGCGTATGCGGCCGCCCGTCTGCCTTTCTATCTCGCGCATGACGGCGAACATGGTCACGCGATCGCGCGGATCATCCGGTACGCCGGGATGGCGACCGAAATAGCTCACGGGCTGAAAATGTATACCCTTGACCACGTTCAGGCGAGCCAACATGAAATCCACCATGTTGCCGATGTCCGTCACATTGACGCCGGACACCACCGTGGGGACAAGCGTCACGGGCAAGCCCGCCTTTCGGCAGTTCTCGATGGCCGCGCATTTGATATCCAAGAGGGGTTCGCCCCGGAGCGCCGTGTAGATCGCGTCGTCCGTCCCGTCGAATTGCAGGAATACGGTCGTCAAGCCCGCGCGTTTCAGGGCATCCGCGTAGCCCGCTTCCTCCCCGAGGCGTCTGCCGTTGGTATTGAGCTGTATGTATTCAAAGCCTTTCTTCCTGCCGATCTCGATGATGGACGGCAGATCGTCCCGCACGGTCGGTTCGCCGCCGGACAGTTGGATATTGAACGCCCGCTCCTCCCCCAACTCCAACAGCCGCTCGTACTTGCGCGCGATGTCCTCGAGGGACGGATCCGCCGCCGCATCGTCCCCCGCCCGCGCGAAACAATAGGGACAATGTTGATTGCAACGTTCCGTCACGTCCAAGAGGACGCAACACGCCGTCATCAGGTGGTTCTCGCAGGTCCCGCAGTGAAGCGGGCATTCCGTGTTTTCCGGTTCCGATCCGGTCCCTCCGAACAGAGCCGTCGCGCCGTGCGCGCCGCGCGTCATCGCCTGTTTGGGCGGCACGGCGACGGAGCGGCGCTCCATCCACCGTGCATAATCCTCCGCTTGTTCTGCGACAACAGACGAAAACGCGCCGTGATCGGGACAGCGCGTTTCAAAAAACACGGAACCGTCGCGCTCCGCATAGGAGGCGGCAAGCGGTCGTTTACAGACAGGACAGATGGTTTGAACCGTCAGCATTGCGGGCATAATCGCTCAACCTTTTCATGCAACAACCGTTTTGACGCCCGCCATGGGCGTCCGCATCTATTGTTCAATTAACCGATCGACGCCTCGCTTATTTTGGTTTCGCTTGGCACTTGTTCCATTCCTCTATGAAATAGTCGTCCAATCGGGTGAGCGCCGTCAGCAACACTTCCTTCTCATTTGCGGACAGTTGGGAGAGAGCGGCGTTCACCATCTTCTTGTGAAAGGCTCCATGCGCGTCAAACGCCGATCTGCCCGCGTCCGTCAGACAGACATTGACGATCCGCCTGTCCCCGATGTCGCGCATACGCAACACATAGCCTTTTTGCTCCAATTTGTTCATGGCGGTGGTCAGGGCGCCGACGCTGATCTTCAGCCCCTTGGCGACCTGCGTCATGGTTTTGCTATCGTGAATTCCGATCTCGCGGATCACATGGAGTTCCGAAATCGAAAGATCATTGTTGAAATTTGCGGCAATGGCGCGTTCCTCGATCTTGAGGGTGGTGACAAAGAGCCTTGCCAATATGTCATCTACGGTTTTCTCTGCTTTTTTCATTTTTTTATTCTCCAATTAAATTCTTCACTTTATTCCGGTTAGTCGGGAAGCGACAACGGCAATTCCGCCGTATGCGCCGCCATGGCTCCGTGAAACAGCCCGTTCTCCTCCGTCATAGGCAAATCGTTTCACCCGCAACGGCGCAATTTATGATCGCATACCATTATTATACACTGATGTCCATATAAATAATATAGAGAAATGTTGTATAATCTTTCAAAATATTTTTATGTGACGGTTTCCTTCCGCTCACCGCACTTCCACCGCGTACAGCGACGTTCACGTCGCGTCGCGCGAGACAACAAACCCGTTACAACCCCAAAGCCTCCTCCGCGCGGTAAGAGCTGCGAGCAAAAGGCGCGGAAACCACGAAAGTGAACCCTCGATCCCGCGCCATCCGTCCGTATTCGGCGAACCGATCCGGCGAGACGTATTCGACGACATCCAAATGTCTCGCGGACGGGGCAAGATACTGACCGATGGTCAAAAATTCGCATCCCGATCGCCGCAGATCATCCATCAACGCCGCCACCTCGTCCTCCGTTTCCCCCAAACCGAGCATGAATCCGCTCTTTCTCGGGATGGCCGGCGCAAGCGCGCCCGTCATTCCGATCACACGCAGGGATCTGTCGTAGTCCGCTTCCGGGCGCACACGCGCATACAGTTCCCTGACTGTCTCCATATTGTGTCCGATCACATCGGGCTCCGCCTCGATCACCGTCCGCAAGGATCGTTCGACGCCGCCGAAATCCGGGATCAACACCTCTATGAGGGTTTCCGGATTCCGCAGGCGCGTCTCCGCGACGACGGCCGCGAAATGCGCCGATCCGCCATCGGGCAGATCGTCCCGCGTGACCGACGTGATGACGACGTACTTCAACCCAAGCCGCGCGATCGCCGCGCCGACGCGGGCAGGTTCACCCGGATCGACGGGACGGGGCGGCGCGTTGGTCACATTGCAAAACGCGCAGTTGCGCGTACAGTGTACGCCGAGGATCAGGAAGGTGGCCGTCTTTTTCGAGAAGCACTCGGCGTGATTGGGGCAATCCGCCTCCCTGCATATCGTATTCAGCCGAAATTCTTCGAGGAGGCGCTCCGTCTCGTCGATCCGAGGGTTCGCGCGATGGCGTCTGCGGATCCAATCGGGTTTTTCGAGCATGGCATACCGTCCTTACGCAAACATGCAGTCCAACAATTCACGTTTCGTCAGCGTTCCGAGGCAACGCGCGATCACACCCTCCGCGCGATCGAATACGCGCGCGAGTTCGTCGGCGTCAAATCGGTTGCCTTCAACGCGCCGTTCCAATCCCGACACGGGCGTAAGCCCCATAAAATCTCCCCGAATACCGCAATGTCGGATCACGCCCCGTTCGACGGCGAGAAAGACCTCAAGCCGACCGCCGGCGTATCTCCTGCTATTTTCGAACGAATAGGGCGGGGACTTATCCCACGTCCACGCCCGCGAACCGTAGACCGATTCCCTTATGGCGCGAACGGCGTCCTCCTCCCGATCGGTCAACGCGTATTCCTCGATCTCGCTCGCGGCAAACAGCCGCTCCTTCAGCGCCGACCGAAAGCCCGCCGGTGACAGGGGCGCGTCCATGTACTCCTTCAGATTGGCGACGCGGCTCCGTACGGAATCGATCGCCTTGCTGCGAATCTTATCCCTGTCCGCGCGCAGAACCTTGGACAGGAGTCCCAGATCCGTGTCGTAGAGCAGGGATCCGTGACTGCATATACGATCGCCCTTGATATACTGAGCCAGCCCCGAAACCTTTCGTCCGTTCACCAAGATGTCATTTCTCCCTTCCAAGGCGGCGGGAATGCCCATATCCGTCAACGCGGCAACGATGGGGCCGCCCACCTGCCGCCTGAGTATCTCCTTCGTATCGGCCATATCGCTCCAAGGCAGTATGACGGTGTAAAGCAGGGAACCGGGATCCGTAAATATCGTCCCGCCTCCGCTGCGTCGCCTGACGACGCGGACGTCGTTTTCTTCGGCGACGGCTTCGTCGATCTCCGCCTTCGCGACCTGATTGCTTCCGAGCATGGCCGTTCGGCCCGTTTGCCAAGTCATCAGCATCGGCGCATCGAAGCGCGCGCAACCTGTCAGGTACTCCTCGACGGCAAAATGAAAGGCCGCGTCCATTGATTTCGGTTCAATATAGATCATTACAGATCATTTCCCCCGCGTCCCGGAACGCCGTCCGCCGCCATGCCATTCGATAGATTACCCTTATACTTACTTTATCTTCCCTTCTCCGTATTGTCAACCGGTCATTTAACGTGGTACAATCTTTCCATGGGATAAGCGCTTGATCCGAAAGGACGGCGGGAATCGGGTACGCCCGTTTTATCGGCGCTTCTTCGGGAAGGAATATACGGAGAGAAAATGGCGAAGAAAATTCTGATCGTTGACGACAGCCCATTTTTCAGGGGGCAACTCCGGTTGTCGCTCAACAAGGAATATGACGTCATCGAGGCGGGGACAGGCGCGGAAGGATTGGACTTGGTCAAGAGCGAGAAGCCCGATCTGGCCCTCTTGGACGTCATCATGCCCGATTACAGCGGTTTTGAGATCTGCCGTATACTGCGCGAATCCGAAAGCAACAATCTGATGCCCATCATCATGATCACCTCGCAGGACTCACAGGAAGACATTCTGATCGGATTGGAACTCGGCGCCGACGACTATGTGAAAAAGCCTTTCAACGAGCGGGAACTTCTCAGCAGGATCAAAAATATATTCCGTCGGATCGACCGAAACCGAAACGCGAACCCCCTCACGGGGCTGAACGGAAACCTTGAGATACAGCGGGACATCACGAGCCGGATCGCCCGGGGCATCAGTTTCGCGGTGATCTATGTGGATTTGGACAACTTTAAAGCATACAACGACGTGTACGGTTTTTCCAACGGCGATCGGATCATCGTCCTGAGCGCCGACATCCTGAAGGATCAGGTGGCGCTTTTCGGCAACAGCGACGACTTCGTGGGCCACATCGGCGGGGACGACTTCATCCTCGTGTCCACGCCGGACAAGGCGGAGCGGATCTGCGAGGAAATCATCGCGGAATTCGACGAAAAGGTTTTGAACTTCTATAACGAAGAGGATCGTATCAGAGGGTGCATCACGACGAAGAACCGGAAGGGAGAGATCGACACCTTCCCCCTCATGTCCATCTCCCTCGCCATCATTACGAACGAACGGCGGGAGATCAACAGCTATGTGGAGGTGGGGGACATCGCCTCGGACGTAAAAAAGAAACTGAAAACCATGCCGGGCAGCAACTATTTCACCGATCGCAGAAGGGACGCGTATCAATCGTTCGATATTCCGCAATCGTCCAAACCATAAACATTTTAGTAGTTACAATTGAAACGGAGGTGAATGAATGAAACTGTTAATCGTCGGAGCGGGCGGCGTCGGGACATCGGCGGCGCAGATCATCAAACGGGCGGGCAAGGAGGGCGCGTGGGCTGAAAAGGTCGTCATCGCCGACTACGATCTCGGACGGGCGATGGAGGTCACGAAGCAATTGGACGACCCGCGGTTTATCCCAAGCGAGATCGACGCCCGCAGCCCCGCCTACCTCAAGATGGTGATCGAAAAGCGGGAGGTGGATTTCGTCATGAACGCCGTCGAACCCGCCTTCAACGAGACCATCTTCGAGGCGTGTTTCGAACGGGGCGTGGGATATTTGGATTGCGCCATGACGCTCTCCGTCCCCGATGAAAAGGATCCCTATCACAAGGCGAACGTCAAGTTGGGAGACTACCAGTTCGCGCGGCACGAACAGTGGGCGGAGAAGGGCATCACCGCCATCGTGGGTTCCGGCGTAGAGCCGGGCATGGCCGACGTCTTCGCGCGGTACGCGGCGGACCGGCTCTTCGATACCGTCGACGAGATCAATGTGCGGGACGGCGACAACTACACGGGCGGCGGCGATTTCGGTTTTTCGGTGTGGACGACCATCGAAGAATGCCTCAATCCTCCCGTCATCTGGGAAAAAGGCAAGGGTTGGTTCACGACGGATCGCTTCTCCGAACCCGAGATCTTCCATTTCCCCGGCGGGATCGGCGATGTGGAGGTCGTGAACGTGGAGCATGAGGAAGTGCTCTTGGTCCCGCGCGTGATCGACTGCAACAGGGTGACATTCAAGTACGGCGTACCCGCCGAATTCCGGCAACTGCTGTTGAACCTCGAGTCCGTCGGCATGACCGACGCGAAACGCAAGATAACGGTCGGCGAAGTGTCGGTCGGCGAAAGGCAGATAACGCCGCGCGACTTTCTCGTCAGGGTCGTGCCGAGTCCCATCGAAAGCTCGGTCAACATGGTCGGAAAGGGTTGCGCGGGTACCTGGGTGACGGGTACGAAGGACGGCAAGCGCAGATCCGTCTACCTGTATCAGGTGGCGGACAATCAGACCTGTCTGAAGAAATACGGGACAAATTCCGTCGTGGCGCAGACAGCGGTCGGCCCCGTCATCATGTTGGAACTGATCGACAAGGGCATCTGGAATCTGAAGGGCGTCCACGGACCCGAGTCCTTCCCGCCCGAACCGTTCGTCGAGCGGCTTGCCAAGTACGAGTTCCCCGCCGGCCTTCTCGAGATGGACAGCGACTATGCGGATATGCTGAATAAGAAGGCGCTGTCGGATCTGTTGGAGTAAGCATCCCTCGCTTCGACGGGCAACGGCGAGACCCGATCGCAAAAGGCGGCATACGGTGTCCAAACACGGTATGCCGCCTTTTTATCGCGATCCTGTCAGTCCCCCTGTCGCGATCCTGTCATTCCGCTCTATACGCGTTCAAACATTCGCTCGGACTCATCCATAATATCGGCAATCGGCAGATGCTGAGGGCATTTCTCCTCGCATTGTCTGCACGAGATACAGGCGGACGGCTTCGGACGCACGAACGAATTGATGGTGAACGCGATCTTGTCCGGACTCTCGAAGATCGTCGCCTCATTCCGCAGTGAAATGAGATAGGGGATATTGAGGCGCTCCGGACAGGGCATACAATACCTGCACGCGGTGCAGGAATAGGGTATGAGGCCGTTGTATTCCGCGGCGACCCGTTCGATGATGTCGAGCTCGTCCGGCGTCAGGGCATTCGCCTCGGCGTCCGAGAGTATGCGGATGTTCTCATCGACCTGTTCAAAGGTACTCATGCCGCTCAGGATGGTCATGACCTCGGGGAAGTTCGCGACCCACTTGAACCCCCACTCGGCCGGCGTCCGCTTCGCGCCGATGCGATCCCAATACGCCTTGATCGGCCCCGGCAACACATCCGTGAGCTTCCCGCCCTTCAGCGGTTCCATGATGACGACGGGGATGCCTTTGGAGGCGGCGTACTTCAGCCCTTCCACCCCCGCCTGCAACTCCGCGTCCATATAGTTGAGTTGGATCTGGCAGAAATCCCACGGAAACGCGTCTATGACCTCTCGGAAAAAGGCCGGCGTTTCCCCGTGGAACGAGAATCCGACATGCTTGATGACGCCCTCATTCCGCTTCTCCTCCATAAAACGCAAGGTGTCGAATTTCTTGACCTTTTCCCACGATTTTTCGTTGATGTCATGGGCGAGGTACATGTCGATGTACGGCAGATCCAAGCGTTCCAATTGCTCATCCAAGAACCTCTGCTGATCCGAGGACTCCTTCACAAACACGATGGGCAACTTGTCCGCCAACAATACCTTCTCGCGATATCCGTCCTTCAACGCCTTTCCGACGAGCGGTTCGCTCTTGCCGCCATGATACATATAGGCGGTATCCACATAGTTGACGCCATTGTCGATCGCATATCGAATCATGCGGATCGCCTCCGCCTCGTCGATGCGCCCGTCCGATTCCGGCAACCGCATACAACCGAAACCGAGCAAAGAGACCTTTTCACCTGTCTTTGGAAATGTTCTGTACTTCATAGCGTTTTCCCGCGGCTTCAGCCGCGGCTCCTCCTTTTCAAAGAATTCAGACCCGCAAGAAATCACCCTCCGGACGACAACGAAAATTTTCACCCTGTTTTTCGATTATAACCCATTTGCGTATAATGCACAAGGAAGCGCAGGGACCTGACGCGGCGCCGGAATTTTACGCGTTGATCTGTTTGATCTGCGTCCGGATCTCGATCCCCAATTCCGCTGCCAACTCAAAGTAATAATCGACCTGATCGTCCGTGAGCATATCCGAGGAGATCAGACCCTTCCGCGCATAGCGATCCTCGACAAACAGCTTCGTGAACAGCGCGCCGCCCTGCCCCGTCAGATACATCTCGGCCGTGATGCCCGCCCGGTCGAAGGATTCGGCCAAGCCGGGGGCAAACACATGGACCTCGACCAACATATCCTTTCCGTCCTTCTTTCCGTAGGCTTCCACGACCATACATCCGGAGTCCATCACAAGCCCCTCGTCGAGTATGGCCCGAATCTCCTCCCTGTATTTGGGCGCGGGCGGCACGTGGTTCAAAACCAGGTCGAAGGGGATCACCTCGCTTCCGTTCACACGTTCGGCTTGCTTGGAAAGCAGGCCCGCCCGATAGAGCGGTTTCGCGAATTCCACGCCGGCGCCTCCGTACTTGAAGTTGACGTTTTTCACGCCCTTGAAATAGGCGTCCTTGTTGAACCAATAATGCACGGGTTCATCGTGGCTGTGTTCCGTCAGGGTGACCGGTCCGTCCAAACCCATATAGTCATAGAAACGCTTGATGGGCAAGGCGAACGGCTCCGTTCGGATCAGTTCCCCGTCCTTGACCGCGTAGGCGCGTTCGCTCATGTCGTTGAGCGCGGTGACGGGCGACCACCAGAACGGCAGAAACCGCTTCGCCTCCACCCCCTCAAAGACAATATTGTTGATGGTCTCACAGGCGTCGAGTTCCCGCACCGCCCGCCGCGTGGCCGCGCAGATCAGTCCCGGGGCGGAACCCGTCCCGATGACGGCGGTCCGGCCGATCGCCTCAAACTTCGGGCCGTATCCCTCATAGAGGACGCGTATGCTTTCGATCCAATTGTCCGCAAGCGCGTCCGTCGCCGCAAAGTCCTGATAGTTCGCCTTCACCTCCAAGGCCGCGTCAAGCACGTTTCCGTGCCACGCGAGCGGCAGGCCGTTGACGATCAGGTCGACGCCCTGCGCGGCGGCCGCGATGTCGGCCTTGTCCCGCGCGTCCACCTGCGCGCCCGTCGCCTTATCCAATTCCGAGACCAAGGCGTCCACCGCCTTCCGATCGCGATCCGCGCAGATGATCTCGGAAACGTTCGGTTCTTCGTTCATACGTTTTGCTACCGTCGAGCCTTGCGCCCCAACGCCAAGAATTAACAGTTTCTTCATTTTATTCACCATCGTTCCTTTATTTGAGTTAGTTTGGTTTGGTTGATTGTTTTTGTCTGAGGTTCCCACTTCCCTTCCCGGATGTCGCCGTATAACGCCGCCGCGGTTTTCAGACGGCGGCGTTATACGAACGCAATAGGCCGATAAGACTTTCGGGTGTCTCGAGGATGAAATCGGGGGCGTTGTCGCCCGTCCGTCGGGATTCCGGCGCCGCGAGCGTCCACGATACGAGCGCGACCGGCACGCCGGCGTTTCGCGCGCATCCGATGTCGTGCAGGGTGTCGCCGATCATGATGGCCTCGCCCGGCGCCTTGCCGAGACGATCCAAGGACAGCAAGATAGGAGCGGGATCGGGCTTGGAGCGCTCCGTGTCCTCCTCGGTGACGATCGAATCGAAATAATGGGAAAGATCGAATTTTTTCAGCCCCCGACGCGTCGTTCGCGCGAGTCGCGAAGTGACCAATCCGAGCGTATACCCCTCGGATTTCAATGCCTCCAACATTTCTCGGATGCCGGGAAACGGCCTGATGGCGTCCTCGAAAATGTCGACGTGAAAATCCCGGTAGACGCGCACGACCTCATCCCGATCCCTGTCGGGAAAGAACCGGCCGATCGTATCCGTCAGCGGCTCGCCGAAGGATCGCAGTATTTCATCGATCGGGCCGTCGGCGCCCGTCAGCGCGCGAAATGTATGTTGCCATGAGCGGACGATCAGGTCATTCGTGTCCATGATCGTCCCGTCAAAGTCAAGGAGTACGGTATTTATCTTCATGAACGATCATTGTTCCTTCTGTTTCAGTTTTTCATTGATGAACAGATCCAGATCCCCGTCCATCACGGCCTGCACATTGCCGTTTTCCGCGTTGGTGCGGTGATCCTTGACCAACGAATAGGGATGGAATACGTAAGAGCGTATCTGGCTGCCCCAGGTGATCTGACTGTAATCTCCGGCCAATTCCGCCAAATTTTCCTTGTGCTCGCGCTCGGCCAACTCCACGAGCCGTGACTTGAGGATGCGCATGGCCACTTCCTTGTTCTGGTGTTGCGACCGCTCATTCTGGCAGGAAACGACGATGTTCGTGGGCAGATGGGTGATGCGGATGGCCGAATCGGTCTTGTTTACATGTTGTCCGCCCGCCCCGCTGGAACGGAAGGTGTCGATGCGGATGTCGTCGGGATCGATCTCCACATTGATCTCATCGTCGATCTCGGGCATGACATCCACGGAAGAGAACGAGGTATGCCGCCGCGCGGAGGAATCGAACGGGGAGATGCGCACGATGCGGTGTACGCCCTTTTCGTTTTTCAGATAGCCGTACGCGTATTCCCCTTCCACGAGGAAGGTGGCGTTCTTGATGCCGCCCTCGTTCGCGTCCTGCAGATCCCACATCTTGACGCGGTATTTCTTGGACTCCGCCCACCGAAGGTACATGCGCAACAACATTTCCGCCCAGTCCTGCGCGTCGGTGCCGCCCGAACCGGCGTGAATGGAAACGATGGCGTTGTATCCGTCGTACTCGCCGTCCAAGAGGGCGCCCACGCGCAGGGAATCCAAATCCTTCTTCCATTGCTCGTAGCCCGAACGAATCTCGGGGACGACGGACGCGTCGTCCTCCTCCTCGGCCAGATCGATCATGACCTCGACCTCCTCGAGGCCGTCGGCCAGATCGTCATAGTCGCGGATCCGGCTTTCGATGGACTTCTTCTCCTTCAGCAATTTTTGCGCGGCGGCGTGATCGTCCCAAAAGCCTTCCTTTTCACTTATGTGCGTAATCTCGCTCAGACGGCTTTTCAGCGCGTCAAGACCCAAGGACGCCCCGATCTCCGCAAGTCCCGCCTTTGCGTCGTTCAACTCGTATTTGATCTGTTCTAATTCTATCACAATTGGCCCTCATATTTTAAGGTTACTGTTCAACGATTACGCGTTCTTTCCGCAACAATTCTTGTACTTCTTCCCCGAACCGCAGGGGCAGGGTTCATTGCGGCCGGTCTTGGGCGCCGTCCGCCTGACCGTCTCCTGTCTTGCCTCGCGATCCGATGTCTCGGGTCGGGCGGGCGCGCCGCCCGCGTTGCCCTCGTATTCGCCGCCGCCGTTGCCGGAGTATGAACCCGCGTCCTCTTCCTTGACCTCCTTGCCGCCGGAGATCACCTGCTTCCGCGTTGTTTTGGTCTCGACGGTGACGTTGTAACAGAACTTGACGGTATCCTCCTTGATGGATTCCGTCATGAGTTCAAACATGTCGAACCCTTCCTGCGCGTAGGCGCGCGCCGGGTCCTGTTGGCCGATGGCGCGCAGACCGATCCCGTGCCGCAACTGATCCATGGCGTCGATGTGATCCATCCATTTGCTGTCGATGATGCTCAGCAGGATCGTGCGCTCCAGATCGCGCATGACCTTGGCGCCGATCTCCGCTTCCTTCTTATCGTACAGTTCGATGAAGCGCGCGCCGATCTCCTCCTTGAGGATCTCGGGCGTAAGCGTGGGCAATTGGTCTTCGGTATAGGGCGCGCCCACGTAGGCGCGGCTGATCTGTTTCAGCGCGGCGTTCAGGCCGTCCAGATCCCATTCCTCTGCATACTTCGAACCCATGACGGCGTTGTCCACCGCCTCATCCACC
>JAISGB010000261.1 GCA_031263335.1 Eubacteriales Family XIII. Incertae Sedis bacterium | reverse complement strand
GAGCCGCGCGCGTTCGATGAAGGAGGCGGAGGTCGCGGGCAACGCGGATCTCATGGGCAGTTTTGACGCGGCGCGCGCGCGGTTGGAGGAAGAATTGGAGGCGGCGATCGATGCGCGGAAGGAGACCGAGGCCGAGATCGGGGCGGTATCCGGGGCCATCGCAGCGTCAGAGGCCGACATCGCCTCCGTCGCCGAGCGGGAGCGGGCCGCGCGCGACGCCTATGATGAGGTGAAGCGGCAGATCGGGGATGAGCGAAGGGCCGTCGAGCGCATCGGACTGGAGGAGGGCCGACTTTCTTCCCGCAAGAAGACCATCGAAGAGATGGAGAGCAACTATGAGGGCTACAACGCGGGCGTCAAGGCGCTGATGAAACAGGGTTTGCCGGGCATAGACGGCGTCGTCGCGGAACTCATGGAGACGCCCAAGGGCTATGAGACGGCCATCGAAACCGCGTTGGGCGCGGCGCTCCAAAATGTGATCTGCTCGGACGATGCGAGCGCTAAGCGCGCCATCGAACACCTCAAGAAGCACAGAGCCGGGCGTTTGACCTTCCTGCCCGCCGCGTCCATAAGGCCGAGGAAGCGGGAGCGGCAGACCGGCTTGGAGCGGGCGGCGGGATTTGACGGCTATGCCGTCGAGCGGATCGCGTTTGACGCCGGATACGCGAACGTGTTCGAATATCTGTTGGGCAATGTCATCATCGTGGATCGCTTGGATGACGCCATCGCCATGAACAAGAACAACCGCGACGGCTTCAAGCTCGTCACCTTGGAGGGCGAGGTCGTCAACCCGGCGGGCGCCTTGACGGGCGGGACGTACAGGAACAAGACGGCGAATCTGTTGGAACGCAAATCGGAGATCGCGACCCTGACGGTCCGGATCGCGCGCCTGAAGGACGAACGGGATCATCGGGAGGAAAGCATCGCGCAATTGACGGATCGGACCGGCGCGTACATGGAGGAACTGAACGAACTCGATCGGGAGGGACGCGAAAAGGGCGCGGATGCGGCGCATCGGACGGGCGAGCTGAAATCGCTGAACGTCAGGTTGGAAGAATTGACGGAACGCATCGAACGGCGACGGCGGGAACTGCGCAATATTGAGACGGACAAGACGAAGAACATCGGCGTGAACGATGAGCTGAAGGCGGAGATCGAGCGTCTCGGACGTGAGATCGCCGCCCTCGAGGCGGAGACGGCGGCGGAGATGGAGCGGCATCGATCCAACCGGCGGGAGAACGAGGCCGCGAACGAGGAGGTCACGGAGGTGCGGTTGCGCGTGGCCGCCGCCAACGCGGAAAAATCCAACAGCGACGCCAATGCGGCAACGGTGTCGCGAGGACTCGATGAGTTGCGGGCGGATCTGGAACGCAAGATCGACGAATATGAGAAGCTCCCGACGGAGGAAGCCCTGCGGGAGGACGCGATCGATCCGCAGACCGCCGTCAAGGCGTTGGAGGCGGAAAAGGAGCGTTTGGACGCCGAGTTGGAGGCGTTGACCGCTGAACGAAGGGGCGTCAGGACGGGGATCGAGGAGGGCGAACTCGATCGGAACAAGCTGACGGACGACCTTGAGGCCCGGGCCGCGACCAAAAATTCCATGGAGGTGGAGTTGGGACGGCAGGACACGAGGATCTCCGCGTGGAAGGAGAAGCTGTTTGAGGAATTCGAGCTGTCCTATGTCCACGCGATGGATTTCAAGAAGAAGGACTTCGTCATGAGTACGGCGCTCAAGGAGAACCGAGAGATCAAGGAGCGTCTGCGCGCCTTGGGCGAGGTGAATCCCGGCGCCGTCAAGGACTATGAGGAGACGAAGGAACGCTACGATTTCCTCTCCGAGCAGAGGGACGACATCCTCAAGAGCATGGAGGACTATCGGACGATCGTCGCCGATATGGACAAGATCGGAAAGATGAAATTCAAGGAATGCTTCGATCGGGTGGTCCTGAACTTCGACAGCGCCTTCGGCTTGCTCTTCGGGGGCGGCAAGGGGGAACTGCGGCTCGAGGATGAGAACAATCCCTTGGAGAGCGGGATCGAGATCAGCGTACGTCCCCCCGGCAAGGCGAATTTGGTCAGCATCGACGGGTATTCCGGCGGCGAAAGGGCCATGATCGCCATCGCCCTCATGTTCGCCATCCTGAAGGCCAAACCCACGCCCTTCTGCATCTTGGACGAGATCGACGCGGCCTTGGACGAGACGAACATCCGAAGGTTCGCGGACTATATCATGAATTTCCGAGAAACCCAGTTCGCCTTGGTCACGCACCAACGTTCCACGATGGAATACGCGGACGCGCTGTTTGGCGTCACCATGCAGGAGCAGGGCGTCACCACCATCCTCTCCCTGTTGCTCGGGGAGAAGGAGACGGAGGATTTCGCGGAACGGCTCGATCAATGACGTTTTGGAACGAGAAGGAGAACGACGGATGGCATTTGGCATAAAAAAAGGGTTTTTCGGCAAGTTGCAGGAGCGCATCGGCGACGCGATCCTCATGCGGCCGCGCATCGACGAGGCGTTGATGGACGACCTCGAGGAGATACTCATCACCTCCGACATCGGCATGGAGACATCCGTGCGCATCATCGAACGACTGCGGAACGATGTGCGGGAGTCCCGCGTCTCCGAACCGTCCGAGGTGGAGCGGCGGATCGCGGCCATCGTGGAATCCTTGGTCGACAAGGGGGATCGGCTCAGGATGCGGGAGGAATATCCGCTCGTCATCCTCATGATCGGCGTCAACGGCGGCGGCAAGACCACCACCATCGCCAAATTGGCCGCCATGTACAAGGCCATGGGCAAGTCCGTCGTCCTCGTCGCCGCAGACACCTTTCGCGCGGCGGCGGCGGATCAGCTGAAGGTATGGGGCGAACGGGTAGGCGTCGACGTCATCCGGCACGGCGAGGGGGCGGATCCCTCGGCGGTGATCTATGACGGCGTACAGGCGGCGAAAGCCCGCGGATCGGATGTTCTCATCTGCGATACGGCGGGCAGGCTCCAGAACAAGAAGAATCTCATGGGCGAATTGGAGAAGATGAACAAGATCATCGACAGGGAATATCCGGGCGCGGCGCGCGAGACCCTGCTCGTCCTCGACGCCACGACGGGGAAGAACGCGGTCAGCCAAGCGAAGGAGTTCGGCGACGCGGCGGAGGTGACCGGCCTCGTCATCACGAAGCTCGACGGCACGGCGAAGGGCGGCATCGCCATCACCGTCGCCGACGAGTTCGATCTGCCCATCAAATTCATCGGCGTGGGCGAGCGGTTGCGGGATCTCGCGGCCTTCGATCCGCACGCGTTCGCGGCGAGCATCTTCGAGAGGGAAGAAGGCGGTGACGGACAATGAGTATTCCGATCGTGGCGGTGGTCGGCCGCCCCAATGTGGGCAAATCCACGTTTTTCAATAAGGTTGTCGGACGACGGCTCTCCATCGTCGAGGATACGCCCGGCGTCACGAGGGATCGCATCTATGCGGAAGCGGAATGGTGCGGCCGGCGTTTTGCGCTCATCGATACGGGCGGCCTCGATCCGGCGACGAAGGACATCATGCTCTTCCGCATACGCGAGCAGGCGCAGATCGCCATGGAGATGGCCGACGTCATCGTATTTATCGTGGACGGCAAGGCGGGATTGACCTCCGTCGACGAGGAGGTTTCCGCCATGCTCACGCGAACGGGCAAGCCGGTGGTTCTCATCGCCAACAAGATCGACTCCGGTACGATCCCCGACAATTTTTATGATTTCTACGGCTTGGGATTGGGGGAACCGCTCCCGATCTCCGCGGTCAACATGACGGGTTTGGGCGACGCGCTCGATCGCGTCGTCGAGGGTTTCCCCGCTTCGGCGGAGGACGGGACGGAGGATGAGGCCGTACGGATCGCCGTCATCGGAAAGCCGAATGTGGGAAAGAGTTCCTTGGTCAACGCGATAACGGGCGAAAACCGCGTCATCGTCTCCGAGGTCGCGGGGACGACGCGCGATTCCATCGATACGCCTTTTTCGTACGCCGGCAACGCGTACGTCCTCATCGATACGGCGGGTATCCGGCGGAAGAGCAAGGTCTCGGACGATATCGAGCGGTACAGCGTGATCCGCGCCATCGCGGCCGTCGAACGGTGCGACGTGTGCATCCTCATGATCGACGCGCGGGACGGCGTGACGGAGCAGGACAAGCGGATCGGCGGGTTGGCGCATGAGGCCGGCAAGGGCATCGTGATCGCCATCAACAAATGGGATCTGATCGAGAAGGAGACCGGGACCTTGGAGGCGTATCGCAAAAAAGTGTACGCGGAATTCCCGTTCATGGATTACGCGCTCGTGCTCTTCATCTCCGCGAAGACAGGGCAACGCTTGACCGATGTGTTGGACGCGGCGACCGCCGTTTCGGAAAATCGTTCCCAACGCGTCCCCACGGGACAGCTCAACAGCCTCATCCAGGACGCGATGCTCATGCACAATCCCCCTTCGGAAAAGGGGAAACGCCTCAAGATCTATTACGCGACGCAGGTGAGCGTCCGCCCGCCGCTGTTTTCCTTCAAGGTCAACAGCCGCGATCTGATGCACTTTTCGTATGCCAGATATCTTGAGAACAGGATTCGCGAGCGTTTCGGATTTGTGGGAACTTCCGTCAAGTTCGTGTTTCGCGAAAAGGGGGAAACGTAATGGCGCATTCGCCCGTGGGGTTTTTTGAATCGTTGCGTTCCATTCCGATCAATCATCTGTTGCTCGCGCTGATGATCGTCGCCGCGTACTTCATCGGGAATCTCAATCCCGCGATCATGCTCGGCAGGGCGCGCGGCGTCGATGTGCGCAGCGAGGGCAGCGGCAACGCCGGCACGACGAACGCGTTGCGGACGATGGGAAAGAAGGCGGCGGCCCTCACCTTTGCCGTCGATGTCCTGAAGGGGTTTTTGCCCGTGTTGCTTGCGGCGCGTTACATCGGCCTCTCGTACGCCATGTTGTGCGGCCTCGCCGTCATTCTCGGCCATATGTGGCCGGCCGTGTACGAGTTGAAGGGCGGCAAGGGCG